>JACMPX010000020.1 GCA_014377245.1 Candidatus Altimarinota bacterium | reverse complement strand
GAGCTTCGCTTCCTCTAGGGTAGTATCACCGAAGTCGATATCGTAGTACCAACCCGTATCAATATCAGGTCAAATTGCAAGCTTGGCATCAGCACCCATGACCATGCGAGTGGCTTGGGCCATGATGTGGGAGAGAGAGTGGCGCCGAGTAGAAAGGGAGAGAGACATATTATTTAAAAGGAAAAAGAAGTAAATATTTTAAATTAAATTAACGCAATCCATAACTAGTTGCTGTAGGACAACTCGAGTCACCACCACCAAGCATCATACCATGTATATTTATCTCGTCTTTCTTGACTTTAGCGAGTCGTTCAGGTGTATTGAAGGTCAATTTCTTGATAAGGTATTCTAAGTCAGAAGTGTTATCTTCCGTATTTCGAACCATTATACAATGTATATCTTGAGAGTCGCTTTCGAACATTTCCTGTGTGTATGTAGGTGTGGTTAGTCTTTTTTGTTTTACTTTCGCAATCAATATATTCTGGTAATAGTCATTCTCAGTGACAACATTGCAGGCAATCATACGGTCTACATCATCGCGTACATCATTGTTGTCTGAATCCACTCATGCAAGTGTACTTGTGTTTTCTAATGCATTTGGTTCTGGGGGTATAGGAATACCGAATTGATCCTCAGGAACACTACAAGATGAAGACTCAACTCCATAGTTAGGATTAAATAACATACGAGATACATTCTCAGTTTGTTTTTGGCGTTCTGGCGTATTGATGATTTTCCGGATTAAATCCATAGAAAATGCCTGTCCGAGAGCTTGTTCTATATAGCCTAATGGTATATCTCCAGATGTAGCTCAGACTATATCTGATTTTTTTCCAGTCAGTACATACGATATCATCGTACATTTTCCTTTAGCAAAGCTCATAGCGAAGTCGATATCTTTTTGGAGAGTTAATCGAGAGTAAATAAAAATCTCTACATCATCGCGTACACCGTTTTGGTTACTATCGATTCCTCATATTGTCGAATTATTAAGAGTTATATCTGGTTCGGGTGGTAAACCAGAATTTGATGTGACAGATCCCGTTGAACTGACAGTAGCTATTATAGTTTCACTATGTTTAACACCAGTATTTGTTGATAGTAAATCTTTAGATTTTTGCTTAATGTTTCAATCAGTTGTACATGATGAGAGGAGGATCAGGGGGATGAGGAGGAGGGTGAGTTTGTACATAATGAGAGAATTAGATTTGGAGATTATTTGTATATTTTCTGTTTGTGTATTTTTTATAGGATGAGAGAGTTATGAGCTATTATTTCTTACAAAAACTCTTATTTACATATCTTTTGATCATTTTTCCAGTTCTTATGTTCTTCACGAGCGTATAGCAACCTCATTTGACACCGGTGTAATATTTGATAGTTGGAGATTTTGGAGTTACGATGACTGGAGTAGTTACAGTTTTTTTGCCACTGATCTCACCTGAGACAGTAGCGGCAGAGAGTGATGGAAAGATGAGGAGCGATAGAGCGAGAGCGATTGAGAGGAGTTTCATAGAAGAGGGGGTTAGAGAAAAATAGGAATGAATTGGTATCAAAAATCATATATACTCCTTGAGGATAAAAAATCCCTCCCGATATATCGGGAGGGATTTTGAGTTATACAAAAAAAAGCCTTACGATATCGTCGGGAGAAGATTGTATGTGCTCGTACCAAGTCATGTGACCATGTCTATAGGTTGGTTATAGATTGGAATTAGTATATCGATTTTTGTTTTTCTCGCAAATTATTTTCGTCGAGTATACTCTTCTCATCTCAGTGTGATCTGTCTTCCTCGTGGGGTCCGCTCGATGAATCCGATCTGCAGGAGATACGGCTCGACGACATCCTCGATAGTCGCTACCTCCTCTCCTATCACAGATGCGAGAGTGGAGAGTCCGACTGGTTTGCTATGGAATGTATCGATCAGATGCGAGAGCAGCTTGCGGTCGAGGATATCGAGTCCGTGAGCATCGACACCGAAGCTATCGAATATAGACTCACATTCTGATTTTGTGGTAATAGATTTGCCTACTGTCGCATAGTCACGGAGGATCTTCGCATATCTATTTGCTATGCGTGGAGTACCACGAGACCGGAGAGCGATCGCCATGATAGCATCGTCTGAGATAGCTGAGAATCCAAGAATAGAGAATGATCGCTTGACGATCTTCGCGAGATCAGCAGGCTCATAGAAGTCCAACTTCATCACATTGCCGAATCGGTCTCTGAGCGGATTCGATAGACTCGATAAACGAGTCGTTGCACCGATGAGGGTGAATCTCGGTATATCCATCTTCACACTCGTCGAACCTGTTCCAGATCCGATCATGATATCGATCGTATAGTCCTCCATCGCCGAGTAGAGAATCTCCTCGATCTGGGGCCTAAGCCTATGGATCTCATCGATGAAGAGTATCTCTCACTCAGTGAGGCTCGTAAGGAGTGAGACGATGTCCGATTGCTTCTCGATCGCGGGTCCGCTTGTCGACTTGATTGCAGATACCATCTCATGAGCGATGATCGTCGAGATCGTAGTTTTCCCGAGACCAGGAGGTCCGTAGAAGAGGATGTGTTCAAGAGTCTTTTTCCTGATTTTTGCTGACTCTATCGCTACTGTGAGGTGCTGTTTCATCTGTGTCTGTCCAACGTATTCAGATAGTCGCTGAGGCCGCAGAGATATCTCGGATATGATATCCTCTTCTCTGGACTCAGGTTTGACTACTCGGTTGATATCAGGAGATTTGGACGATTGGATAGACATATGGAGGTGATTATATGCAAAAAAATGAAACAGGCAAAAGGAAAATATGAACTAAAGTATGAAAAAGTCAAACTAAAAATTGACTTAAATATTTATAAGATTATAATGAGAGTATATAAAATTATGAATACAATTATTTCTCATAACAAAAGAATAAGTGATTCTGGGATTGATCACATTTTTCAGCATGAGAAATGTGGTGAATTCAATGATGCAACAAAGAAGGATATAATAACTGCCCATAGGCTCGCAGTCAGACTCCATATGTGACAAGAGCGATATGATAAGAGCCCATATATCAAACATATAGATAGATCTATACTTCTCTATCTCGATGATACGCTCGAATCTCATGAGATATGCAGTCCTGAATATATCATTGCACTCATACTCCATGATTGTATCGAAGACAATGATAACTGACTCAGAGAGATCGTGAAAAACTGATTTGATGTAAAGATAATACTTGATATTCTTTGGATGAGTGAGCCAAAGATGAGTGTTATCAATCAGGTTAATACTATGAAGTCTGAAAATCCATTTATCTACAGTGAAATATGGAGAACAGGATTCCTCGATATATATAGTACTGTGAACAAAAATGATCCAGAAAAATTCGTAGAGTCACTAGAGCCTTATGAGAAACTGACTGAGAATATGTGTCGAGAGCTCAGGTCCCTTTGGACTCAATTTTTTGCTGAGAAGTATAATATACAAGCAGATGAAATAAAAAAAAAGGATATCTACGCAGAATATATGCTTCTCTGTATGGTTGCAGGTATGCCCCGCGAGTTATATCGTATCAAGGCAACAGAGAGACGAGATAATATGAGAGACATCGATGGGCTACTCAATATATCAAAGGTATCATCTGCTATCAAGACGATGGAGACAACAATGTCTGTATATATACCGAGAGCGAGAGAGCTCGGACTAGAAATACTCATATTTGATCTCATGAAGGACCGCAATAGCGAATTTGCTCGATTTGTTGTAGAGAAGCTCATTACTGATAATAGTCCTGATCAACCTCCTGACCAAATTACTATTTCCACATAATTCGCTCTCTGCGTACATTACCAATACGTTCGAAGCTTTCATTTGCATTTGCGAGTATCTGCTCCGTATAGATCCGTAGTTCTGCATTGGCAATGGGACGTGTTGTTGTGATCACAATAGTCCGCTCGGAGAGCTTCACACTCCGTATATAGGGGATAAGTTCTAGGCGACCCATATTTATCAGGGTCTGATGCACAGCATTCCATGCGAGAGCCGTCTCCATATCTCGAGACTTATCATAGTAGTCGGGGTTTTTTTCACGGTCTGCGAGATTGAGTGGAACGAATGACATATTATTTCTTGGGTACAATCTTGATGATTTCACGACCGACGGTCTGATTCTCACGACGATAGAGGAGTGATCACTTCATTGTGTTGAGTTTCATCTCCCAGGGGAGGAGTGACACGACCTCGAATCCATACTTCTCTATAATATCATATATCTCTATGAAGTAGGAATAGGTACCATTCAGATTCCAGAATGGAAAAGTCATCACAATCTGGAGTGTTGGAATGCTGGAGTGTTGGAATGTTGGAGAGGCTTGTTTTTGAGAATTTCCATGTACTATTTTTGAGAGTCCTGCAAAGAATTCATCATACATTCGGCTCAATTTTCTCCTCTCTTCTTTGGCTCGGTCAAGAGTGATCTCATGTGGTCGCATGATTTCACCGAGGTATCACTCTGATACGATATGAATGTTTGAGTGATGCAGTGTTGGAAACTTGGATGTACTAATAGAGCCTATATCTCTAGCGTCCATCTGCCAGACAGCACTTTCGAATTCCCGAAAATCCTTGTTCGGAGTCCCTCCAGCAGTCATAATTCGCTCTTGCCATATCCGCTCCTCGGCGATATACTCTGCAAGACTAGACTCAGTAGATCTCACCATCTCTGGAGAGATATCACTCCCATAGACTCGACATATTCCCATATTTGCAGCTTCGATGAGTGTCGTACCGAGACCACAGAAGGGGTCATAGATAGATGTAGGATTCGTCATATTCGAGATATTCTGACCTCAAAGAGCTATATTGATCATCATCTGGACGAGTTTCGGCGGCATCATACCGATGATCATATCTCGAGATTTCGCGGTATCTCGTTTTGCATAGGCATCGATGTCCTGACAAGCGATAGTCCGTCCTATATAACACATATCTGCCATCTGAATTATCGAGTATTCGTGTCCTGTTTTTGCGAGTTTCTCTTTTTTGAAGCTAGCTGCATTGATATTTTCATTTTTGACATTGGCGAGACGGATACTCGATCCTGCATCTTGCATAGTCTTCTTGATCCTGAGTCCGATATCTGAGAGTCGGAACTCGACTCCATATGAGCCGAGTGCGAAGTCGATCTTCATAGTTCCTTTTTGACTTGTCATGAACTCGATCACATCCGTCGGGAATGATGCAGGCGTCGTATCTCCGAGGATAGTGATGATGCGAATAGATCCACCTATATTCAGGAACTTGCGTTGCAGCTGCTCAACCGAGTACCCTATGATCTGGAATATAGCTATCGTCTCGGTATGTGACTGGTAGGCATCGGTACCCCATAGTGCAAATAGCTCAGCTAGCGAGACACGCCACTCTCGACCAAGGGTAAATGCGTAGAGATTTTTGGTAGTATTCATGCCGCAGAGTATAGGGGAAAACTCAAAAAATCCAAAAGAAAAGCCTGTGATCTATACCTCCACCCATGGAGCGATATTGAATCCGCTTTGAGACTTTGCTCGGGTGCAATAATCAGAAATACTCTCCATGAAATATGGAGGAAGGGCTTCTTGAATTTTTCAGATCAGATAATATCCAACAAGCATCATTGCAGCATAACTATTTTTATCAAATATAGGAAGGTCAATCTGATTGTCCCCATATCTAATCCCTGTAGTATTCCCGAAGCAGAGAAATAATTCTTTATCATCTTGCACAACTGTCGCGGCATGCTTCATCTGTTCATATGAGAATATATCACGAGCTACTCGGCGTCCAAAAAGTTCGATGAACTTCGTCTCAAACATCTCTCTGAGGAGGACGAATTCGTTGGGAATCACTATAAAAAAACTCGAAAAATCAGCGAAGTTGATAATTGCTGGAATCTGGATTCCTGTCTTCGCAGAAATGACAGGGACACTGAGACTCTCAGTCAACTCAACTGTGATGAATCTTCTCAGTTGTATGAGGTCGAGATCGGGAGTCTCAGAGAGCATATAGCCAAAATACGTCGACGTATTGTAGGTGTAGGGTTCTCGGATCTTGGGCATCACGATCGTATGATCCGCGATATCACGTCCTGAGCTCTGAGTACTCGATGATATGAGTAGTGTATTTTTGTGATGCTCTTTTGCTGTAGTTAGTATGATCGGGGCATGTTTCTCGCCAGATGCAGAGATCACAACGACATCGGTGATCGAGTCTATATTTGTGAGCTTGGCTGCGACCTCTGACTCCGTAGCGAAAAATGCCCCGAGATTGCGAAATAGAATCCGTCCTGTATAATACCCATTACCACTTCCCACCACGAGTGGAGTGTGGTATCCACTGAGATCGAGTTGAGGGAGATTCTCTTGCTTGGCATAGAGATCAATAGTATCGAGTACGATGGAATTGATGGTAGGGTAGAGCATATATAGATTAGGTTATTGTTTTGCGATTTCAACATCTTTGTTGATTTGATTTTTGAGTGCATCAAATGAGTCGAATTTTTGATTGTCTCGGATTTTGCGAATTAGAGTGATTCAGAGAGTCTCTCCATATATATCTGTATCAAAATCAAATATATGAGCCTCAAAAAGCTCAATACTCTCACGATAAGTACCAATACCTCGATATATCACGTCAGCAACATCGATAGCGAGAGTATAGACTCCATCATCGATAAATCATACTGGGAGAGCGATATTGGCAGTCGGATATCCGATAGTGTGACCGAGCTTTTTGCCATGGATGACGATACCTGAGAATGATATATTCGTGTGCATATTATGAATATATAGGAAACCCCAAAAATGTAAAAAAAATCCTCCATTTAGGAGGATTTTTGGTATTTATTTTGTATTACGAGGAAACCTGAGTCGTATCTTTATAGATTTGAGCATGGTATCAATATCTTCTCATTGTCTTACGATTATTGGAGTATCATGGAGTGTTTGGATCTCATCTCACTCTCTATATTGGATAAATACATGACTAAAAATAGAATCATTATATTTGTGTACTTTTTGTTGTACTTTTTCCTCTATTTTTCATCATTTTTCTTTCCTTATTCCCAATATAATAGCTACTTGATCCAAGAATCTCTTAACTGCTTTTTTTCACTTTCAATCTATGATCATTGCATCGACGATATTATCTGCTACTCTTAGAGTGACTTTTTCTGTATGTTGATGAGTTATTGTAGTACTTGTTGGTTCAACAGGAAAGTTTGATTGTATTCAATGAACTAACTGCTGAAGTGCAATTCTTGAATCCTCACTGAACTTAATTTCATTCTTTCCTGGACTATATGAGACGCCAGGATGAAAAAATGATTGTGGTAATATTTCCACATTTTCATTGCTGTCTACATTTTTTTTGTGAGGCATTTTTTAATGTTACATAACTTCTACAATTTTCTCGAGTCCAATTCGTCATTTTTCTCGATCGACTGAGTAGACACGAACTTTCACGATTTCATTTATTTTAGCAATATTGTTAACATTGTCAATTCTTTCTTTCACTCAGAATTTTGAAATATGAATCATTCCTTCTTTGCCACGAGCGATCTCGACGATCGCACCGACGGTATCGAGGATTTTCACGATCTTACCTTCATAGATATCACCGACTTCGATATCTTTGAGAATATTTCGGATAAAGTCGAGTGCCGCCCTACCGCTGACCTGATCCCGAGCCGTGATAGTACAGGTTCCGCTGTCTTCGAGATTGACCTCGACTCCGAACTCTTTCTCGATACCCTGGATTGTCTCACCTCCCTTACCGATGATCTCTCGCATCTTCTCCTCAGGAACAAATACTGAGAGGAGGAACGGAGCATACGGAGAGAGCTCCGTCCGGGATTCACTCATACATTTTCTCATTTCACCCATGATATATCCTGTCGCATCGACTGACTTCGCGAATACCTCGGTGATAACCGCCATCGAGAGACCAGCGATCTTGCAGTCCATCTGGAGTGCCGTGATCCCTTTTGCTGTGCGAGCCACCTTGAAGTCCATATCTCCGAGAAAGTCCTCCTGAGCCTGGATATCTGCGAGGATCTCATATTTGCCAGTTACCTCATCGTAGATCATTCCCATCGCGACACCTGCGACCATAGACTTGATGGGAACTCCAGCATCCATGAGTGCCATCGTCGATCCACAGACAGATGCCATCGATGATGATCCGTTACAGGTCGTCGTCTCAGAGACGACACGCATCATATATGGGAAGTCTATTTGAGAAGGGAGAACTGGCTCTAGAGCCTTCTCAGCGAGTCGTCCATGTCCGACCTCACGACGACCGACACCGCGAAGAGGCTTCACCTCGCCGACAGAGAATGGAGGGAAGTTGTAGTGGTGGATATAGCGTTTCGTGTTTTCCTCAAACATATCATCAACGAGCTGGATATCTCCAGGCCCACCGAGAGTCGCGACTGAGAGTACCTGAGTCACTCCTCGCTCAAAAAGAGCAGAACCATGGGTTCTTGGGAGGATCGGAGCTGAGGCTCGTACAGGACGTACCTCATCACACTTGCGACCGTCGAGACGAGTCTGAGTGTCCAGGATAGTTGCTCTCATGTGGTCCTGGATGATTCACTTCACACTGTCAGCGATATCTCCCATTTTCGGCGTGTTGGTAGCCTTATCGTATCCGAGCTTGTCAGCAACGGTATCGACGAGTGCGTGCATCGCGTCATGGAACTCGAGCTTGCCGAGACCGTAGACTGCCTGGATATCTGTCTCTGTGACAGTATCGCGAACTCTCGCAACAGTATCTAAGTCCGTCTCTCAAACAGTGATACTTGTCATCGGGAGTGCATGGACTTTGCTATATTCTGCTACGAAATCGAGCTGAGCACTACAGAGACTTTTCACGATCTCGTGAGCATACTCGAAAGCTCGAACCATCAACTCATTGGATACCTCTTGACCCTGTGACTCTACCATCGTGATCGCGTCGAGCGTACCAGCTACCGTGAGATCGAGATGAGCGGCTGCGATCTGAGCAAATGTCGGATCGAATATAAAGTTCCCCGCTTCATCACTCGCGATGCGAACACCTGCAACTGGTCCCTCAAATTCCTTTACTCCTGCGAGCATCACCGAGAGGCTCGCTCCCATGATACCATACCAACCGAAGTCTGAGAGACCAGATGATGACATGATTGATGAGATAATCTGCGTATCAGTGCGAGTTCCTTTCGGGAACATCGGACGGATCGGACGATCGATCATACGAGAGTTCAATATACTTGCCTCAGATGGACGACCCTCACGCTTCATGAAACGATTGCCACCGATCTTGCCCGTTGCATAATACTTCTCCTGGAACTCGACGGTGAGTGGGAAAAAGTCTCCATCCTTCGGATTCCCGATCCCACAAGTCGTGAGGAGGAAGTTACCGACTTCATCCTGGATCACGACAGATCCAGTTGCGAAGAGGGCGAGACGCCCTGATTCGAGAGTGATATTTTTGTTACCAATTTTGTAGGTTTTGGCGACTATAGCTCGGTTGAGAGCCTGGGAGTCCTTGAGTCAGACGAGCATGATAAGAGAAAATGAAAAGATAGAAAATGAGGATATATCACTCGTCGTTCCAGAACAGATAGTTGACTGACGATCTCTTCTAGAATGGCGAGCTAGCGATATATATGATGGTGCCCCCGACAAGAATCGAACTTGTGTCTAAGCCTTAGGAGTGCCTTGTTCTTCCACTAAACTACGGGGACTTTGTCATAATCCAAGATGAAAAATTCAAGGTGAAAAATCCGAAAGCAAGCAGATTATAGAGGAAAGTGTGAAAAAGGCAAAATATTCATATTTCTATATCTGGGATGTTACTCACACAAAAACCGCAAGGATTTGTTGATTTTAGATATCTTTGTCGTACACTAAATGGGTATTTTTTTCCTCATTTTTGATATTATGATTCTTCGATTCTTTTCATTTTATGTACTGAGTTCTGTGTTTTTTGGTTCTGGATTTGCACTCGAGGCGACATACTATTCCGATAACTTCGAGTGATGACGTACAGTCAATGGAGATATATTCTCACAAAGTTGACACACGGCAGCAGCATGCGATATTCTACTCGGTCAATATGGATATATATCTCGAGGGGGTACAGGATTCGTCGCGACGATCAATGATCGACCCAATTGTTCGAGATATCCAGAAGTCGTTGACCTCTCTCGTGTTGGATTCCAGATATTTGCACCTATCAGTGCATGACGAATAGGGGATATATCACTCACACCAATCGGTACAAATACAGACTCATTCCAGAAAAAAAATCTTGCTAAGGATACATTCGTACCACTAGGCGTAGAGGTATCGACCACACTATCCAATACGTACTTCACCTGAGATTCTATTCTCGTGAAGTGACGAGTACTCGATAACAAGCCTTACGCACTCATCTATCTCGAGAACAAGAAGACAAAAAAAGAATACTCATACCTCGTAAAATCAGATGCGTCTTGATATTTTCAATATGTACTCACGTTTCCTAACAGTGCTGGGGTCTATTATTTTATCATAGCAAGTGGGAACAGCTTCTCCACTGAGATTCCAATAGAGATCAAGCTAGTTGATCCCAGTGAGTTGAGCTATCCAGTTATCCCAGTAGCAACATGATCCCTCATGCGGCCTAGAGTCAGCTATGTATCATGATTACCCGCTATCCAACTCGGTGAGTCAGCATGGGGACAGCTCACGATACAACAATGATCCAAGACCTATGAGTCGCATGGTAATGTGCTCAACTTTGACGGTAATAAGCTCATAATCGGCAATGCAAAAGCAAAGATATCTGGCTATACTCTATCGAGCCCCTCATCACTTGATCGTAGCCGAGTAATGACAGATATCTATTCGGGAAATGTCACCCTTGACCGTACACGTGAGACTATCGGAGCTGAGAATGTGAGTATCCGCAAACAGAGGAATCTGACTTTATTTAGATTTCGTATCAAGGATGCGAGTACCAAGATACGAGAAAACTACTATATAACATCCCCAAATGGATCCATACAAGAGTACCATTTTCCGAAAAAATATATTGCTCAGGATGGATTCCTATTACCAGGAGTATTAATACAGGCGAGTTTCATGACTGATATAGTAGGTACATATAAACTCGAAACCGTCCGTCAAAATGGATATGCATACTACAATATCCCGATCATACATGGGAATGTATGGAATATCATCAAACCACTCACTGAGACAGAGATCTCCACTATACGCTCTGATGTAACACTCGTGACGAATACTACTATCGACCGGATCAATACTCTTCGAAAGAGTCTCTGAAAATCTCCGTTAGTGGAGAGTTCTATCCTCCAGAAACTTGCTACTGCAAAAGCCAATAATATGGCACAATATGATTATGTCGGACACTGGACTCCAGATTGACTCGATATCCTCGGTTTCGCAGATTCACTCGGGATCGATATCAGAGGCAGTGTTGGTGAGAATGTCGCATGAGGTAACGTATCAGATAGGGCTCTCCAGGACGGACTCGAAGAGTCAGGGAGTCATCGCTATAATATGCTCGATAACAATTGGAAATATGTAGGAATCGGCTATATAGTCAAACAAGGTAAAACATATATGACGCAGATATTTTGAGACTAGATTTTAGAGAAAAACTCTTCCAACTATTTGGAAGGGTTTTATGCTTTATTTTTCAGCTCTCTCTTCTATATGTATCGGTCGCATAAATGGAAAATATTGGCATTCTCTAAGTGGTTTGTCCTCGAGAAATGCGAAGAATCTCTCACCAAATCCAAATCCGCAGGTTGGAGGCATACCGTGTTCCAGCATTTCTACAAAGTCCCATTCGGGCATCATTGCCTCTTCATCTCCTTTTTTTAGGAGTTCATGTTGTGCCTCGAATCTGTCTCGTTGATCGATCGGATCATTGAGTTCTGAAAATCAGTTTCCGACCTCACTCCCTGCTATAATCGGTTGGAATCTCTCGACTCGACCTGGATTCTCTATTGATCGCTTTGCAAGTGGTGATATAATTTCTGGATGATTAATCAGAAATGCTGGTCCAGTTATTTGTTTTCGTACATATTTCCAGAGTGTATCGGTGAGTCGTTCGCGATTATCTCATTCATATTGTACACCGAGCTCTCTGAGCTTGTTTCTCATATCTTCATCGGAAGCCGTGAGAATATTGATACCCGTTTTAGACTCTACAGCTTCGAGATAGTCCATTTTTGGCCATTCTCCTGCAAGATCAAAATAATGTCATTTTGCAGAGAAAGTAGTTCGGCCATACGTTTGCAGAGCTATCTGTTGATACATATCTTGCACCATCTTCATGCCATCTTCATAACTCGCAAACGCCCAATAGAACTCCATATTCGTAAACTCTTGGAGATGCTCTGGACTCGATCCCTCATTTCTGTAGGCTCGCCCAATTTCAAATGTCTTCGGAAATCATCCTGCCATGAGTCTTTTTTGCCAGAGTTCTCCTATACAAATTCGCATATATACATCGACATCATAGTCGTTGTGATGTGTCGCAAATGGTCGAGCCTCGGCCCCACCCGTTGTATGCTCGATTGTTGGAGTTTCGACTTCAAGGAATCCACGATTCTTGAGAAAATTTCGAGTAACTTCCCAGAATTTTGCCTTCCGATAAAACATAGCTCGAAGATCTTCACTGAGGGCCATATCGAGATATCTCTTGCGGAAGCGTTCTTCATCATCTGTAACTCAATGGAACTTCTCAGGCAGGGGACGGATTGCTTTTGTGAGAAAAGTATATTCAGAGACAAATAGCGTGAGTTCACCCTTGTGAGTGTAGAAGAGTTCTCATTGTACTCCTATAAAATCTCCGAGGTCGATAAGTTTCTCTGCGAACTTGTAGGCAGATATTGTCTCTGTATCACTCGTGAGCTCAGTTATACTCTTACCATCCACATTAATACTACAGTTATCTCGAGAGAAGAGTACCTGAATCCGTCCAGTTCCATCTGATATTGTCGCGAAGCATATTTTGCCGAAACTACGATGTAACATGATACGACCAGCGAGTCGAATATCACTCGTTGGGGTCGCGATGACTTCTTCGACAGATCGCAATGGGCTCATATTACCATTCTCCTCATCTATATTAGATGGGTACTTAGTCGTTATCTGAGAAATCTGATGCGAGAGGTCGAACCGATTAGCAAATGGATTGACTCCCAGTGAGCGAATGCGTTCGAGTTTTTTGATACGATCGATAGTTTCGCCTGAGTAGTTGGTCGTGGACATGGCAGATAGATTCAAAAAATATAAATTATTATAGAAAAAATGATTGAAAAGGCAAAGATTAATCGAGATTTACGATCGTATTAATATCTGCACCTGTCAACTCACTGAATTGCCTATGAATCAAGCCTGAGATATTCCCAAATCACGCCAAAAACTATCTAAACTTACCATCTCTGCTAATTGTGTTGAGGTCGGATGTATAGAAAATGGCGGTAGTACTGGTAAAGTATCATGATTTTTGAGTGTAGATCGAGTGAGCATATGAGGAAAGAGTGAAAAGATAAAAAGAAGGCCTCCCCGATTTCGGAGAGGTCTGTGTGATTTCTATATTCACGACAAATAACCTATCCGAGTGGAGAAATCGTTTTAATCGTGATGATAGTGATTCGCTGGGACATATATTGAATATATAGAAAGTAGATAAGAAGTCAAAAAAATCAACACAAAAAAAACTCTAGATTGCTCTAGAGTTTTTAGACAAATGATTTGAACGGCATTGGTCGATTGGATTGTATTTTTTTCTCAATCGAAGTCAAACTTATTATACAAATATTGCCTGGAGTAACCAAAATATGCTACCTGCGAGGACAGTCGAGACAGGGAGTGTGAGTACCCATGCCATGAGAATAGCCTTGATAGTTCCGCCCTGGAGACCTCACTTGCCATGCTCATGTGCCATCGTACCTGCGACACCTGATGACATGATATGCGTAGTCGAGACAGGGAGATGGAGATATGATGCCATCTGGATGGTTGCTGCGGTCATGAGGGACGCCACCGTAGCCTGAGCGTAGGTGAGCTTGTCTTTACCGATCTTCTCTCCAATTGTGATGACAATCCGCTTCCACCCTACCATAGTACCGAGACCGAGAGATATAGATATCATGATGATCACCCAATACGGGATAGCCTCCTGACCACTGATGATCCCAGGAATATCGTACATTGTAGGAAAAAATGCTATCAGAATGAGCATAGCGAGACCGACTCACTTTTGTCCATCGTTGGATCCATGGGCAAAGCTCACTAAGATACTCGAAGTGATTATTGTCGTCTTGATCCATTTTTTTGGATACTTGTTCCAGAATCGTCCTGGATGAGAGAAAAAATCCTTGTTGCGTACATAGAGATGGAGAACATGCATAGCCCCGAATGCGAGCATAAATCCTAATACCGGTGAGAAGAGGAGTGACTCAAATGTAGAGATTACCTTCGTTATCGGGAGTACTACGCTCGTATCCATATAGTTCATCACGAGCGATACTCCGAGTATCGATCCTATCAGCGTATGCGAGCTTGATGCTGGGAGACCGAGGTACCAAGTACCAAAATTCCAGATAATAGCAGCGATGAGTAGTGCGAGAACAGCACAGATGCCGAAAGCTATTCCAGAGCCCGCGATCTTGTCGAGTGGCAGGAGCTTCATGATACCTATAGCAACTCCTGTACCGCCTATAACGACCCCGAGGAAGTTAAAGAAAGCAGCCAGTAGAACTGCTTTTTTGGCGGATAGTGAGTTCGAGTAGATAACTGGAGCTACAGCATTGGCCGTATCGTGGAATCCGTTGATAAACTCAAATGCACACACGAGTGCGAGGCAGAGAGCAGCGAAGAGGAGAGTAGAATCCATGAGAAGTGCGTTACGAATGTATAATTACTGATGTATATTGTCACAATAGATATAAAAAAGCAAAAAATGAGCAATTTTTCAGAACATTCTTGATTGTATTTTCATGTCCTTCTATTTTCTTTGCTTTTTTTTAGTTATTTTTTATACTCGCTACTATCAGTTTTGTGTTGTTTGCTCTTCCAATTATAACTCTGAAATTATAGTTATTAACTAATTGCCTATGTGTTGAGTTTTTGGCTATATATGACATCCTGGATCGGCAGCTCGAGAAGTCATCGCTGGTCTCCAGCGATTGGAGTATCGTGGATATGATAGTGCGGGGCTCTGTGTGATAGACCATGCATCAAATATGCAGGTTATCCGAGCAGTCGGTAAGGTGAATAATCTGAAGGTTAAGTCAGATCAGCATGACTTCTCCACCTATCATGCGGGGATCGGACATACACGCTGGGCAACACACGGAGGTGTCACAGAGGCCAACTGTCATCCGCACCTCTCCCAATCAGGAAGATTTGTAGTCATCCACAATGGTATCATCGAGAACTATAGCGAGCTCAAGCAAGAGCTCATAGAAAAGTGATATACATTCAACTCGGAGACCGATACTGAGGTGACGGTACAATTATTTGAGGATATATTCGATGGAGACTATCTCTCGACTATAACCAAGCTCGTATCTCGTATGCATGGTGCCTACGGACTCGTATTTCTCGATCGTGACAATGGAAATACTATGTTCGGGACCAAAAAATGAAGCCCGATGGTGCTCGGATTCGGTAAAACTGAGAGGTATATATCATCGGACTATCGATCCCTTATCGGTCTCATCGACGACTATATTATCCTCGAGGATGGAGATATTTTTCTCTTGACGCCAGACAACTATCAAGTCCTCTCTGAGTGACTCGCAGCAGATCGGATACGTCAGACAGTAGATGAGAGTGAGAAAGTGGCGGAGCTGGGTGATTTCCCGAATTTTATGCTTAAGGAAGTATTTGAACAACCTCGAGTTCTTGAGGATGTATTTCGAGGACGTATCGACTTCGATGCGTACTCACTTCACTCACATACGCTGGCTCATATCGCCACACTCGGTATCAAGAGGATCACGGTAGTAGCATCAGGTACGAGCTATCACTCTGGTCTCCTCGGTAAGTACTATCTCGAGGAACTTGCGAATATTCCTGTTGACGTGATAGTATCAACAGAGTTCAAATATAAGAAAAAATTCGTCTCAACAGATGAACTCTATATATTCGTCTCACAATCAGGAGAGACGATCGATACGCTCGATTCACTGAAAATAGTGAAAGAACAATGAGGTCATGTATTCGCAATCGTGAATGTACCTGGTTCTGCCATCGCTCGAGCAGCTGGACAATGACTCTTCACGAGAGCGGGAACCGAGGTCGGAGTCGCATCGACCAAGGCATTTGTTTCACAGGTCTGATGTTTCCTTTTCCTCGCATTATATTTATGACAGAAAAATGGACTCGACTACCGAAAATACCGAGAGATCATTGATTCTATTGACAAATTACCTGAGGCGATATCTGATCTCCTATTACAAAATGAAGCTATCAAGCAAGTTGCTGAGAAATATGCTCATTCTCAAAATTTTTTCTACCTTGGGCGTGCTCATGAGCTCGTCATCGCGATGGAGTGATCACTCAAGTTAAAGGAGTTGGCCTATATCCACTCTGAGGCGTACTCGTCAGGAGAGCTCAAACACGGATCTATAGCACTCATCGATGCCGAGTTCCCATCATTGATGGTCAACTGAGGAGGAATACTGTCTCCCAAGAACGCATCATCCGCCGAGGAGATCCGAGCTCGCGGTGGCAAAGTTGTGTGAATCATAGCAAAATGAGACTCGAACAAACACATCTACGCCGATACGATCGAATTCAATCCACTCATTTCTGAGCTTAATCCGTTTCTCGAAGTGGTAATTCTCCAGCTCTGGGCATATCATATCGCGAACTCACTCGGTCGAGATGTCGACAAGCCACGCAATCTTGCGAAATCTGTAACCGTAGAATAATATATGCGCATCATCACCTGGAATGTGAACGGACTCAGAGCCGTCGAGAAAAAATGAGAAATTCAAAATCTCATAGCGAGCTATGACCCAGATATCCTCGTTATGCAGGAGATCAAGGGAACTCCAGACAAATTCTCAGCTTTTCTCAATTCTCCAGAACCCTATGTTGCCTATTACAATCCAGCCGAGAAGCCAGGATATGCGTGAACAGGAGCATGGGTACATTCGCGAGTTCTCAACACTCACGATATCTCTTTTGTCTCCAGTTTTCCTGAAGATCCCACCGCGAATGAGGGACGAGTGGCACATACTGTCCTCACGAACAAAAATACTCATAAAATAACTGATATATTCGGTATCTATTTCCCAAACTGAGGCAAGTCAGAGGAGGCATGGCAGGGGAAACTTGTATTTTATCGAGAGTTTTCGACATATATGGACTCCCTACGATCACTCGGACATAGTGTCCTCTGGGGTGGAGATATCAACTGTGCACATCATGCGATCGATCTTGCTCGACCCGAGGCCAATGATGGTAAGATCGGGTTCCATCCATTAGAACGATCGTGGCTCGATGCATGTATGATCGATGGTTGGCATGATATCTGGCGAGAAAAAAATCCAAATATAGCGGAAGTATATTCTTGGTGGGACCCTGTCACGAGATCCCGAGATCGCAATGTCTGATGGCGTATTGATGCTCTGTGGTGAGATGACTCTATTGTGACAAAAACTCAAAATATTGAATACTTTCACAACCAGATGGGATCAGATCACTGTCCGATGATGATCGATGTAATTCTCTAACATTTTTTATGAATAAAGCTCGACTTGAAGCCTTTTCCGATGGCGTTTTTGCTATCATCATCACGATTCTCGTCCTCGAGATAAAAGTTCCAGAGCTCGGTGCTACAGCAACCAATGATGAACTCTGGCATACTCTCTCAGATTATGGACATATTTTGATTGGGTATTTTCTTTCTGTAGCGGTCGTAGCGATGTTTTGGCTCTCTCATCATTTTCTCTTTCATGTCAGTGCCAAAAATATCGACCGCTGGGTTGTCCAGATTAACACCCTTTTTCTGGCTATACTTGCTTTGATTCCTTTTTCTGCTGGGTTGATCGGGACCTATCCAAATCTAGAAGTCGCAGGAGTAATCTATGGGATAAATTTGCTTGCCGCAGCACTCTGCAATGGACTCCTATTTAGTTATATCCAGAAATCAAGTACCATAGAAAATGGAGATGTTTCATCTCGTGTAAAGAAACAAGGATCCATTCGTAGATGGATCACGTATATCGGGTTTGGTCTTGGAATTATTGCATCCATTCAGGGAATGTATTATATAAGTATTATACTCTATTGTATACCTATTGTATTTAATAATATTCCGGGAGCACTTGATTTTACAGAAGAGCTGCTTTGACTTAATTTTGACTAATATGGGATTCACGATGAGGAATGAGTCATTCTTATGTCAGAATTGTGGGGTGTGAGTCACTCTCCATCCGACAGGTTCAGCACGCAATCACTGTCTAGTATGTCTCTACTCACTCCATGTGGATGATGCGAGTCCGGGAGACCGCCAGTCTACTTGTCATGGACTCATGGCTCCGATCGGTATTGATTACAAGCGAAATAAATGAGATATGATTCGACATCGTTGTACGAAGTGTAATAAAGAAATGCTTAATATCGTTGCCCCAGATGATGATTTTTTAGGATTTGTAAGAAAGATAAATAAAAAATTGCGTATACAGTAGATATATGGTAACATCGCATAGTAGTATCATTACATTATTAAAACTATGCAAGAAATACCTAAAAACTCGCAAGATATTCCACTATCCAAGAATAACTTAGATATTCTCGCAGTTCATCCTCAAATACAAACTCGATATATTCAAAATATAGAGAGTTTAGCAAAACAATGGAATGATAGATTTGCTATTGAAACAACTATGCAGCTTAATGGTAAATCTTATGGGAAAAACGAAAATTGAAAACTAACACCAGATTTCAATGCAGATTTTTTGGGTTTATCGTGCCAACGAAATAATCCAACAACAGTCAATGAGTTTGTCTAATCAATGAATCACTCAACAGCAGATGGATGAGATAATCACTATCATAAATACTAATATCCGACTAAGATCAGATCTTACAGGATTTGGTAAGTATATCCGTATTGAGTCTTTCTTGCTCGCTCAGTCGACATATTTATCTGATAAAAAATTATTGTCTCGTTAATAATATTCAGATATATCAACTATAACTCAAAAATAACTTACTTTCCTAAAAAACATTTTTGTATATACTTTGGTGTATGCAATCTTTGACTCCTATATTCTCCACATACATCTCCTCAGATGATATCATCGTCCTCGCCATCAGCGGAGGGGTTGATAGTATGGTGTTATTAGATCTGGTTTTGGATTCTCATAACAGGGCAAATATCATCGTCGCACATCTCGATCATTCACTCAGAGGAGCAGAATCGAATTGAGATAGAGAACTAGTTGCGAGTATTTGCAAGAGAGAGAATATCGTCTTTGAGGTCGAGAAACTAGACATTGCAAGTATGGCAAAAAATGAAAAATCCTCACTCGAAGCAATAGCAAGACGAGAGAGATATAATTTTCTGGAGTCAGTCCGAGTGAAACATAATTCGAGATATATTCTCACGGCTCATCATTTAGTTGATCAGACGGAGACGATCATCGGTAATATTGTGAAGTGAGGGAAAGTGAGATGACTCTCGGGGATGAGTGTGATTTCTGGTTATATTTTTCGGCCACTCCTTACATTCACTAAGGCAAATATCCTCGAATATGCTCATAAAAAGAGTATAGAATATCGGGAAGACAGTACTAATAAGGATACTATTTACGATCGTAATCGCATTCGCCACGATATCATCCCTGTAATTGAATCTCTAAATCCGAATATTCACAATACATTCAAAGAGCTCGCTTTATATATGCAGTCACTCGGGGACTTTCTCACATATACTGTGGAGGATTGGCTCCATAAAAATGAACTTGAATCCTGAAAGCCGAATACATTTCTTTCAATTTCATTTCTCTCATTATCTCTATTTTTTCAAGCAGAGATCATCTCGTATCTCTACGTTCGTGCTCAGGGTGGCTCATCGCAATGACTGTCTCGCTGACTCATAGATGAGCTCATCCGATTTATCTGAGATCCCGGATCTTATGGCAAAAAAGAAATTAAAAAACTAAAACTTGAAAGGAGGGGAGAGAGAATTTTATTCATTTTTTACTAGATCTATCTATTCACAGACTGGTCTCTCATTTTTGAGTGATAGTAACAAGGCATCGATTTCTTTTCTACTATATTGTGCTAAAAGAGATATCTCAATAGCTTTTTTATCGGCCAAACATTCTGCCTCAGTGATTTGTCATGGAGATCTATGTATTGGTACTTGATTATTTCTAATATCTTGGTTTTCCCAATGAGCTATTTCATGACTTAATATGAAGGCTATTTGATCATTATTTTTAGCAATTACTAAAAGACCAGAAGGAATATATATTTCTTTGTTTTTTGTATGTAAGACTTGAGTACTGGAACTCTGGAAAACCAAAAATTTGTATTTCTCTTTAAAATTGTTAGAGGAAGTGATCTTTTGTAATATAACATCGACTTTTTTTTGCATAACTGAGA
The DNA here is from genome assembly GCA_014377245.1 of Candidatus Altimarinota bacterium. Classification (GTDB taxonomy): domain Bacteria; phylum Patescibacteriota; class Gracilibacteria; order BD1-5; family UBA2023; genus JABFSX01. Next base: position 2,187 of record JACMPX010000020.1, on the reverse strand, counting down.
TTTTTCCTCAGAATATCAGTCATCAACGTATTTGTTGCGATCAAGAAAGAAATTGATAGTCTTGGTAAATTGTATCTGGTGTATTATCCATATTCCTAGTATATGCCAAATTATTATTTTTGTCACATTTTCCCTTGCATTTTCTCACTTTTCTTTATAATGCACGAGCTTCAAACAAAATTATATTTCGATCTCTCAGCATGTATCTCCCCGAGCATGATGAGTTGCATCAGCATATCATAGTGCACTCGTGTGATATGTAATTCCCAATTATTATGGCAAAAAAACCTACCAAAGTTGTAAAACTCCAGCTCAAGGCAGGAATGGCTAATCCCGCTCCTCCAGTCGGTACAGCCCTCGGGCCTACCGGTATTCAGATTGCAGAATTCTGTAAACAATTCAACGAAAAGACCAAAGATCAAATGGGGAAAGTGCTCCCTACGGTCATCAATATATATGAGGATCGTTCATTCGACTTCTATACCAAGCAGCCTCCTATGACATGGTGGATCAAGGATGCACTCTCACTCAAGAGTGGATCCAAAGAGTCTCACAAGGTCAAGGTTGGTCATATGACTGTAGCTCAGCTCAAGACGATCGCAGAAGGTAAGATGCCAGATCTAAACGCCAATGATCTCGATCATGCGATGAGTATCGTAGCAGGCTCTGCACGCTCTATGGGTATCACTACAGATCTCAACAAATAAATAAACTCTACAGGTTCACCTGTAGATTTGGCGATATCGTCTAGGGGTTAGGACACGGGATTCTCATTCCCGTAACCGGAGTTCGAGTCTCCGTATCGCTACCATCATAATAATCCAATATCTCAATATAAAAAGCTTACAATTGTAAGCTTTTTATATTGATATTTATTCAGATTATCTATTGCGATTGATAACTCGTACGAGGAACAACACGATCGCAACTACGAGTAATATATGAATAAGTCCCCCAACTGTATAGGATGAGACGAGTCCGAGGATCCAGAGGACGAGCAGGATGATGGCAATTGTTTCGAGCATATGAGAAAAGATAAGTGTATAAGTATAGAGACTAGAGTTGCTCTCGCCATAGATGAGAGCAATACTCAATGAGTACAAGTAATGTTTGAGTTAAGGGATATGAAATAAAAGTGTACAAAATTATTGCAAAAATAAAAAGACAAAATAAAGAAGAAAATAATATAACCATTTTTGTTCAATTTTATGTATCATCATCAGTGAAGTGAAAATAGATTAATATGTAATTAAATCAAATATTACAAAATGTCTATTTATTTTTTTTATATCGTATATATTACCATCTACTTATTTTAAAGGTTTATTTTGGTATAATAATCCTAAAAAATACACAAACTAAATATGTCAATATGCTTACATTGCATAATTTTAAAAAAGACTTAAAATTATAAGTCCTTACTCATAAGAAGTAGGTTCTATTATGTAACTTCTTTTTTGCTTTTTCATGTATCTATAGTTCCTAATTTTTAATTTTTCTTTCTATGAAAAAATTGTACATTGGCTTGATGGTCCTATTCCTTAGTATATGATCACTATCATATATTCAAGCAGCTCCTACATCGAGCATACAGTTCTGTGTGAAGAATAGTGGGGCAGTGTTCGTAATTGGTGAAGGATTCAAAAAAGGTGATTGTAAAAATAATGATAAACTCATAGCGTTCAGTACTGGTACATGAGCAACATGAGCTACTGGGCCCACTGGAGCAACATGAGTTGCTGGAGCTATTGGGCCCACTGGAGCAACATGAGTTGCTGGAGCTATTGGACCTGTCTGACCTATCGGTCTCACTGGAGGAATAGGACCTCTAGGTGCCCCATGAGTTAAAGGTAACACTTGAGCTGTAGGACCTACTGGACCAATTGGACCCATCGGCTTCACTGGAGCCATCGGACCTGCCGGAGCCATCGGACCTGCCGGAGCCATCGGTTCTACGGGTCTCACTGGATTTACAGGTGCTACTGGACCTCAAGGTGATAAGGGTGAAACTGGTGCTACTGGAGGAACTGGTGCTACAGGACCTGCTGGTTCTGCAGGAACCAACGGAACCAATGGAACCGACTGAGCCATCGGAGGAACTGGAGCCACCGGAGCCATCGGACCAATTGGACCCATCGGCTTCACTGGAGCCATCGGACCTGCCGGAGCCATCGGTTCTACGGGTCT
>JACMPX010000019.1 GCA_014377245.1 Candidatus Altimarinota bacterium | reverse complement strand
TAGGTGGCTCCAGTTCCTGGGTCGGTTCCAGAGTGGTCAAATGGGGAGGACTGTAAATCCTTTGGCTTCGCCTTCGTAGGTTCGATCCCTACCCGGCCCACCATTATTGGTTTCGTATTTTGCCATAAAAAATACAAAGAGGCATTCGTACCCTTATTTCTACTCTAAAACTTCGAAGTATCGAGCGATCGCAACCAACTCTTAACTATCCATACCTATGAAAAAATCAATCCATCCAAATTATAAACAAGTACCAGTAACCTGCTCATGTGGAAACACGTATACTGTAGGGAGTGCTACTAAGGAGAAAGAGATCAGAGTAGAAACCTGCTCAAAGTGTCATCCATTCTACACAGGTAAGAAGACTCTCCTCAAAACAAGCTCAATGGACAAGTTCTACGCTCGTGCGAAGAAGACTGAGGTCATCGCAAAATAGTCTAAAATCAAAAAATTCCATCCCGATTACTCGGGATGGAATTTTTTATTGCTGATTGGCGTTCTGAGCGTTGTTCGCCTTCTGATAAAGTTGAGACGATATATTCATGTAGCTCGATAGACTCTTGCGCAGTCTTATATAGTCATCATATATGATCGTGAGGAGGATATGAGCTCCATAGGTCTGGTCCATCTCTATGAGTGAGCGGATAGCCTTAGGGAGTGTAGTATCGGCTCGTATCATCTCTTGTGATAGAGCAGACTGATATCTGAGAGATGCTGAATTCCATGAGCTCGTAACTGTTGATACGGTTGTGCCATTGCCTGTACCGATTCCTTTTTCGATATTCTGCGTTCGGGTCACATCTACAATGTTGGAGTCAAGATACCCGAGATAGTGTCGATAATAGCAGTACTTATGTGTTGCTGTGTTGGTGAGTGATACTATCATCTCTCATTTTTTTCGTTCATCACTACTTTTTGGTGGATTGCATTTGAGAGTAGTGAGATTTTTTTTGAGCCTATCAGCTTCTTTTTTGAGTTTTTGACGAATCTCCGATTCTTTGCTACTTATTTTTTTATCTATGAGCTTCTGGAGCGTATCTATCGTATCTATACGTGATGATATAACAGAACAAGCAAACAACGCATTCATCTGACTACGATAGCCAATTCTGGCAACTTCAAGTGTCTTGAATCAGCGAAATTCACCGATACGAACCATATCGAGATCGGATTTGAGGCGTATTTTTTCATCTCCTATTACCTGAGGATTATTTCTCCATTTTGCCATGGTGATATTCACTATATTGGTCTCGAATGCTGGATAATCTATCTTGGCTACAAGGGTATTATCCTGGAACCATGTTCGATCACTGCTATCACAATATTCTGTCGCACTAGTTATGTAGTTATCATACGTCTGAGTAGCTCAATAAGCACCCCAACTGGGCGTGAGTGAAATATATATGAGTACGAGAGATGAGAGAGTACGTAGTTGCATAGTTTTTTATCATTGAGAACCGATACGATAGATGATCTCCTTCTCGACAAATTCCCTCTCTCGCCCATACTTGAGTCGTGAGAGCTCTCTGAGAGCATTACCTATTACTGGATCTCATTTTTCGAGCCAGGGAAGTGGTACATTGAGTGAAAAACCTGGAGTCGGTTGTCCATCGACTGAGAGCTTGATGGCGGCCTTAAACTTGTCCATATTGACGAAGTCCTGATCGGAGTATACTGGAGCAAATTGTTTCCCCATCATCTCAGCATCTTCTGGACCAATCTTGTAGGTCATCATAGTTCCGACGTTACCGAAGATCGCATCCTTGAGATTGAGATTGGATTTCGTCAGGGCATCAGATTTTTGCAATTGGCCGAGATATTGATGAGCGATGATGAGACCGAGTCTATACTTGCGAGCTTCTGAGAGAATAGACTCGATTGAGTCTGTGACGTAGTTCTGGAACTCATCGATATAGAGAAAAAAGTCTCGACGATCCGCTGTCGCCATCTGCTGACGCTTCATCGCGGCAATCTGGATCTTTGATACGAGTATGAGACCGAGGAGATTCGAGTTGAGATCTCCGAGTACTCATTTTGATAAACTCGCAAATAGGATCTTCTCATTGTTCATAATATCAGCGATATCGAATGCACTCTTTGTCTGCCCTACAATATTTCTCATCAGAGTATTCGTGATGAATTGCCCGAATTTCGCAGCAAAATATGGGATAATCTCTCATTTTTCTCGGTCTCCCATCTTGGCATAGGTATGATCCCACCAGGTTCTCACGATCGGGTTCTTCAGTGTGGTTCGCCGCTCCCTCTGAAAGTTATCATCAGTAAATAGACGGATGAGATCGGTGATCGCACCACCTGTCGGACAGTCCATCAGAGTGAGACATCCATTGCGAAAATAATCCTGAATACGAGGACCAAATATTTCACTTCCGAACAATTTGATCATAATGTTGGTCGCATCAGCGACGACCATCTGTTTCTCGTCTTCAGTATTTGCTTCAAGGAGATTGAGTCCCATAGGTCTCGAGAGATCTCCAGGATCAAAGTAAACGAGATCATCGGCTCGTTCTTTTGGTATAAAATTCAGGAGGTCCTTGGCGAGATCTCCATGTGGATCCATGACAGCGATCCCACGCTTATTTTTCAAATCTTGTCTTGCCATGATCTGGAGGATCGATGACTTACCAGTACCAGTTTGACCTATTACATAAAAGTGTCGAAATCGGTCTTCATTTTTCACGAAAATTCCCTTTGACTCACCACGAAATACATTTTCTCAGATATAGAGTCACTCCTTCGGTGTATTGACAGGAGCCTTTACCACTTTGAACCTTTGCCATCTGATCTCGGGTTGTTTGTTATACTTGCTATGAGGAAAATGATAGAGAGTCGCGAGCTCTTCACTATTGAGGATCGGGGCTCGCTGCCACCATGCAAACTGTCGCAATATATAGTGTTCGACAAGGAGCGATAGACTCTTTCGTTTCATCGGTTTGAACCGATTATACGTAGGGGAGGCAAACTGAGAAAATGCTGATATAATACTCGAGAGCTCAGCATCAATACTGATTTCATTGTTACCTGTCACGATGATACGAATAGTAGTGGCGTAGCCTGTTTTTTTGACCTTCTCTTTCATGAGACCCTCTTCGTCTACTGGATCCTCATCCTCATTTTTATCATCTTCTGTATGCTGGAGAGAGTTCTCCGGACTCCTAACTATCACACTCAGTAGGTTACCGAGCCAGATAAATGGATTGAGTGAAAAATGAAAGTGACCAGACTTGTGTTTTTCGATTTTTCGTATCATCTTCTTGATTGTCTCCTGCCAGTCATCGTCCACTGGACGCAAGAGTATCTGGATACAAGCTGACTCATCGTGATCGAGTGATCCGAGTGCCGAGAGGAGGCCATTCATACTATCTGACTCGAGCTTGGTGTAGGTTCTGATTGGGAACTCGTTTCATTTTCGCATCATCATGATCTCCCCGCGTACTATAGTCCTATTCTCGAAAATATTGACTTCAGGAGTCTCTTCGATGAGACAATCAGGATAGAATCAGATAATCTGTTTTTCGACAAGGAGTTTCGACTTTTTCGGTACTATGACGTAGAAGTAGAGCTCATCCTGATGAGCCACATACTCGAGTGAGATATATTCTTGACCAAAAAACCAACTCTTAAAAGCACTTGAGTGGAGGGACTTCAGACTCGCGAGAAGCTGCTCCATAATGGAGATCTGTTCACGAAAATCTTTCACGGTTTCTTTTTTTTCATCGCTATCGCTATCCTTACGGGCGATGATCACACGCAAAAAAGCCATCCCAAGAGAGCGCTCCATACTCGTTCTACGACGCATATGCCAGTAGAGGGCAGAGAGCACGATCACTGTCGCGATGAAAATAAAAATAAGTTGGTTCATGTATTAGCCTTTGAGAATGAAAAACCTGAAAATCGCATGACTCGCAACCAGCACGATAAAACCGAGTACAATATAGAGTATAGTATTTTTTGCTTTTTTGAGCTTCTCCTCTTCACCTCATGAAATGAAGACGAGCCACCCAGCGTAGATGACGAGAATCACGCAGATCACAGAGAGGAATGTATTGAAATATGTGAATAGCTTACCAAATATTCCAATACCTCATCGCAAATCTACTTCTTTGATATCACAAGCTCCGACGGAGGCAAATCATCATGCACTATACTCACATCCTGGACGACCGTAGAATGCCTTCACAATAGCATATGGCACACGAATCAAGAGAAATCCTATAATAGCGTAGAGTATGGTATTTTTTGCTTTTTTGATTTTCTCTTCATCACCACCCGCTGTAACGAGTATGAAAAACGCTCACACAGCCATAAAAAGAAATCCAAATGAGGCCAGAATCTGGAGAAGATCGACGATTGGGGAGAAGACATTGATCCAGAATTCCCAGCCGAGCGAACTTCCTATGATATCAGTAGCACCTCGCAATATGAGAGTATTCCAAACTGAGAATGCTATCTGCATGATAAAAATACCAACAGAAACCCATATAATATTAGATCTCCATTTTTTGATACTCTCTTCATCATTTGCTGAGAAGAGTAGATTGATGACGCCAATAATGAGAAATACTACAGCAATCGCTATGAAAAAGTTCTTGATCTGGAATGCAATAGTCGTAAATATGCCTATAACTCATTCACCTCCTGCCGCTCATGGCGTGAAAAAAAACTCACGAATCGGAGAGCTGAATTCATCAAGTAGAGTTGTCGGACTCCCTGTTGTGCCCAGATTCGTCTCGCGAACATTGATATCTAGAGGAACTGCTGAGACGGTGTTCGCTATCAAAAAGAAAGAGAGAAAAATAAAAAGAAAACGAGTGATCATAGGGCGGAATAAAATGATTTATTTCAGTATATCGAATCGATGCAAAAAATGCAAACATTCTCGTGCAATAGCTAAAAAACAGTAAATTTCATCGGCAGAATAAAATTATCTTGCTCATTTACTATATGTAGAATCTCTTTAAGAATCTTTTTCTTTTTTTTAAATTTCTTGTTTTTGAGAAATTCCAATACCATTTTTACTTGCTTATAATACACCTTTTTTTATAATCATTTTCTATGCGTATTTGATTTTTTGGCACTCCATCACTTTCAGCCTCGGTTCTAGAGGATCTCATCTTAACACCAGATATCGAGTTAGTGTTTGTCGTGACCAATCCTGATAAACCATTTGGTCGTGATCAGAGTATACGATCGAGCCCAGTCAAAGAATTGGCCATCTCACACAAGATCCCAACACTCCAGCCTACCAAAATTCGAGATAATACCGATTTGTTTGATATACTTCGTTCTTATGATTGTGACTATTTCATCGTTGTTGCATACGGGCGTATACTCCCACTTGAGCTCCTCCATATTCCTAAGAAGAAGTGTATTAATATCCATGGCTCTATTTTGCCAGCATATCGTGGAGCATCGCCGATCCAGGCTGCGTTACTACACGGTGAAAAAGAGACAGGAGTCACGATCATGGAGATGACAGAGTGAATGGATGAAGGCGATATCCTCAAAATTCGTATAATCGCAATCGATCGTGATGAGACGTCGGAGTCATTATTTGAGAAGTTTGCTCTCATATCTTGACCTACATTGATCCAGACCCTCAGAGAACTCACCACTGGCGGTATCACCCCACTTCTACAAAATACAAATCAAGCAACCTATTGTAAAAAAATAGAAAAAGAGGACGGACTCATCGATTGGTCCAAATCCGCAAAAGAAATATACCAACAGTGGCAAGCATATACCTCATGGCCAGGGATCTATACGATGTATGAATGAAAAAGATTGCTCCTCGAAATGGTGAACTATCAATGATTATCAGTCTCTATTGGACATATCGGTCAAGTTATGAGATACGAAAATGATAGTATTGGCATTGTTTGTCATGAGTGAGTATTGACTTTATCGAGAGTGAAATTAGAATGAAAAAAATCACAAATCATCAAAGATTTTGTAAATGGTAACAAACAGTTTATTTGATATAATTTTTTGTAGCATGAATTGGTTTTTACACCAAATTGATTGGAAGTTGTAGATGGGCTAAAAATTTTTTTGTACTAAAGAATCGGTTCACATCTTGACTCGTATATGAATCAATATACCAACGACAGGATTCGTTTATATGAATTATATACTATTTTATCAAGTATTTCTTAAATTATGCCTACACTTTTTTCTCGCATCATCGCAGGTGAGATTCCTTCATATAAGATATATGAAGATGAATATATTTATGCATTTCTCGATATTGCGCCACAGAGACTCGGACATACACTGATCGTCGCGAAGATAGAGATTGATCATTTTTCAGAGGTGCCTGAGCCATATTATTCGGCAATATTCCAGACAGCGAAGATACTGAGTCCAGCAATACAACAGACGACAGGATGCAATCGAGTCTGTACTATGTTCGTCGGATATGAGGTACCCCATTGTCACTATCACCTTATTCCGACTGATTCTACCAGTGATCTTGATCATTCCAAAGTCAAAAAAGTGGAACACGCAGAACTAAAGAAAATGCAGGAAAAAATACTCGCCCACCTATAAAAAATAAAATATGTTCAATATAGCACTCAATACATTCCGTGAGATGGTACGCAACCGATTCTTCTCACTTATTATATTTCTATCTGTGATCCTGATTGCACTCTCACTCTGACTCGACTCGCTTGCACTCGGTGAGAACAAGCGAGTGATAATAGATTTCTGATTATCATTCCTCGAACTCTCTGGTCTCGCTGTCATACTCCTCCTTGCCGGATGACTCATTGCTCGCGAAATCGAGGGCCGTACCATCTATCTCATCTTATCCAAACCGATCAGACGTTGAATGATCATATTCGGCAAGTTCACAGGATTCGCATTTGTACTCTTACTCGTTGTCCTCATCGAGCTCGCCATATTGATTGCTATACTTTATTCTCAGTGAATTATCATCGATATGATTTTTGCTCTGGCAGTTATCGGAATATTTCTAAAACTACTTTCACTTCTCGCTCTGAGTCTTTTTTTCTCCACGATAGTCTCACCATGACTCGCTATGTTCATGACGATTGCGAGTACGATAATCGGACATGGATGATATGTTGTACTAGAATATGCTATTAGATCTGGGAATGTTGTCTATATGTACTTTGCCCGATGAGTTCTCATACTATTTCCTAATCTCGCATCACTCAATCTAAAAAACCTCGTAGCAACAACAGCAATAGTGAATATAGAGAGTTATCTCATTGCATTTGCACTCTCAGTAATATATTTGAGTATTATACTGTGCCTAGCTGCGTGGATATTTGAGCGAAAATCATTCGATAGTGTCTAGTCCTCAACTTGAATTGATCGAAATATTATATACAATCACTTTAGTTTTTAAAATTTTATTATACTATATGCAAAAAATAACTATCATCTTCACACTCCTATTATCAGGTTTTATAACGAGTTGTAGCCTATTCAATTCATCCAATAGCATCACAGTGCCAGTTGTTCCATCACCAACTGTCACATGAGCTACACTTCCCCTACCTCTTCCTTTAGTTGCATTGACACCATTCCTAGCAAGAGGGACAGAGCCGTTCTGGGCTCTCGAACAGACCTCCACAGGAGCCAAGTTCTCACAGCCGAATTCTACTGGAGTCGTAGAATCATGGTATACAAGTATCCAGACCAATTCAGGAGGTACTATCACCATATTGGGTACGCCCGTATCTACCGGATCATCTATCTGAGCTGTTCTCACACCAGGAACATGTAGTGATGGTATGAGTGATACCGCATATAGCTACACAGCAATAGTTACTCTCAGTACTGGTATACTCTCCGGTTGTGCGAACTAATTGCATATAAATAATAAAAATACCTTCATTTCTGAGGGTATTTTTATTATTTTGGTATTATGACTATTTTGCAACAGCTCGGTAGTACTCACGGATGATAGCCTTCTCTCGAATCTTGCGATATGAGAGCTTGCGAGAGTGCGTCTGAGTATTGCGGAGTTGATTGGCGGTGCGTGTCTGAAAAAATGCTTTCTTATAGCGGAGAATGAGTTTTTCATTAGTTTCTCCGTCTTTTTTAATAGAATAGCAAATCATGATACAAGGGAATAAGGATAAAAATTTCCTTGGAATATTATAGATATATCTACATTTGTCAAACTTTTTTATCTCGGAAAGATGTCATATTCTTGCATGGGAACAAATAATATGCTAAAGTAGTTCTGCAAATACCAATCTAAGCATATAAATATAATTATCATGGCGCACGACCCACTTCTCCAATATGAGAAAACTCATCAAGTTCGTATTACAAAAATAAAAACCAAAAGTAGAATTGTAAGAGCATTTCGATTTGTTTCACTATATCTAGTTCTCACTGGAGGGATATTTGTACTATTAATGTGATTACTCAATTTCTCAGCATATAGTGCTATGGTAACCAATTGGGTCAATCCTGGGCTCATGCTCACTCGCCAATGAGCAATCGAATCTGCCCTATCGAGTTCGAACATATCTGTACACGCCAGTGACCTATGAGATATACATGACTCACTCGAATCACTTACTCAAAAGGTCGTACTCACTGATCCAGATATCGTGTACTCTCGATCATATGACTCGGACCGACTTCTCTCAGGATTCTCAAGAGGATCAGACAGTGCAACATTCTCAGTTACTCCATATGAGAATCGTATCATCATACCTCGTCTTGGTAAGAATATCCCGCTCGTTGATGTCGACCATGATCCTCAAGCAAAATTCGGAGAGATGCAGGATGTGTTTATGGAAGAGCTCAAAAAATGAGTCGTGAGATATCCTGGGACAGCCCGTCCTGGGGAAATAGGCAACGCATTCATATTTGGGCATTCGTCGAACTACCCATGGATTAAGAGTGAGTACAATGATGTATTTGCACTCATCGATACACTCCAAAATGGTGATGAGATCATCGTATACTATAATCAACATAAGTATATATACCGCATAACAGATAGAGTCATAGTAGAGCCTGGTAATACAAAAGTACTCTCTGCACGTGATCCGAATAAAAAAGAAATCTCTCTCATGACATGTTGGCCTGTTGGTACAGCACTCAACCGCTATATCATATTCTGAGAACTCGTAGAAAATCAATAAACCAATCGATCCATCCATGGAATCAGTTAATCAATTTCACTACATCTATGAGAATATTGCCATCTACCAGTTTCGGTCTGATTGGATTATTTTCTTGTCTATAGTTATATTCGGCATCATCACTATGGCACTACTCTACTATATCAACCGCTATTTCTCTCTGCAGGTAGCAATCTACCATGCAGATAGTCTCCTAGCCAAGAAGAAAAAAACTCTCTGAGATCTCATACTCATGAAAGATATCCAGACAGAACTCGAGAAAGAAATCGAGCAAGCGATCCTCAAGGCAGCATTCCATAACTAGGCTTTTTCTTTTGCTTTTTTGCATATTGTGCCTATACTCAGGGCACAATTTTTTGTTTTTTATTTTCCTCATTTTCAAAAATCATGAAGACCGCTATGCAAGCTCGTCCCGGTACCGTCCTCAGAATCAACGGAGAACTCCTCCTCGTCGTCAAGCACGAAATGCGTCGTGGTGGGCGTGGTGCTACCAATGTGATGATGAGACTCAAAAATCTCATCCAAGGGAATAACTCTGATAGAGTCATGGATTCTGAAGAGAAGTATGAGGATGTGACACTCGAGAGATCGAAGGCCGAATTTCTCTACAAGTTGACTGATACATTCGCATTCATGAATCAAGATACCTATGAGACTGTCGAGCTCCATGAGGATGATGTAGGAGATGCTGCGATGTATCTCATCGAGGGACTTGTTATAGATCTTCAGACATTCGAGGGCAAATTCATCGGTATCATGCTTCCACTCCGTGTCACACTCAAGGTTGTCGAAGCTGAGCCATCCGTTGCTGGCAATACTGCTGATGGTAAGATCGATAAGCTCGTGAAGCTCGAGACTGGACTCGAACTCCGAGTCCCAGGATTCGTCAATCAGGATGAGTCTATTGTGATCAATACGGAGACAGGTGAGTACCTCGAACGAGCAAAATAATATCTAAACAAAAAAAACGAGTCATTAAGACTCGTTTTTTTGTTCTAAGATTGAGAGAAAATTCCTCTTTCAATCAAATATTCGATGCTCGATCACCCGATATCCCGTTTCCTCGAATAGTTCTGCTAGTTCATCTACCGTGAACCCATGATAGTATCTCGAGAATTGCCCGATCTTGATGTCATAGTCACCATTTCATCTATGGCTTGTTTTATATTTCAATTGATCTATCAAATTCCAGTTCGTCATATATATACGACCACCTGGTATGAGAAGTTTTTTAGCATCACGAAGTAGATTAATTCTCTCTATTTGAGTTTCCAAATGATGAAAAGATGCAAGGAAAAGGAGAGCACCATAAGATCGATCTATTGTTGTGATATTCTGCATTCCTATAGACGCAAATCTATTTTCTGGATGTAGTTTACGAGCCTCACGTATCATTCACTCTGAACTATCGATACCGATATATTCTCGTAACTGGAGTCCTGATACCACTGCCTGTTCGAGGAATCTCCCATTCCCACAACCGATATCGAGCACACTATCATAATTCATTGACCCTATATCCGCAATAATATACTCCAGTTCAGGCCAGTGGAGATTTTTGCGACTATTAGAAAATGTAGTTGCGAATGCGTCGTAGGACATTCCTTATTTTTTAGGAAACAATCTCTCAAGCGTTTTTTGATTTTTTCTCCAGTTTTTGTCTACCTTTACCCTGAGTGCGAGGAATACTTTTTTCCCAAATATCTCTTCAAGGATAAGACGAGATGCCGTCCCGATATCTTGGATTTTTTTTCCTCATTTACCGATGATGATCGTTTTTTGAGAGTCAGTCTCAGTATTGATATAAGCTTGGATGGAGAGCATTGGGAGTTTTCCTTTTTTGTTCTTGGGTATAAAGTTCTCAGGAGTCTGGTCACTCTTGTCTGGTATGATGAGCTCGTCAGTACCATTCTCGATACTCCCGATCTCGACATAGCAAGCATATGGGATCTCCTCACCGAGTCCTGCGAAGAGCTGCTCGCGTATCACTTCACTGATGCGGAGATCCATCGTCTGATCTGTATATTGATCCTCTTCGTAGAGATATGGTCACTCAGGGAGCTCTGTTGCTATAGCATCGATGAGTTCCGCGAAGCCTATACCACTTGTACTATCGATTTTGTAGTCGATATCTTTCCCAAGGTATCACTTCTCGAGATCTTGTTTGGTTTCTATTCTCAGTATCGGCTTGGTCATATGAGAGAGGGCTGTATCGATACGCTCATCCTCAGCTCATTGCACTCGAGTTGGATCGATGAGTCGAAGTATGATATCGGCGTCACGCAATCATGCGAATGCCTGAGCATTGATGAGTGTATGGATCTCATGTGACTTCTGAGAGCCGAACTGTTCATTCGCATCATGATGTATACCAGGGGTATCGAGAAATATGATCTGAAGATCCTTGTCTAGATCGGTATAGATACCTGTGATCGTTCGCTGAGTCGTCTGAGGACGATAGGAGATAGCACTCACACGTTCTCCGATGAGAGCATTAATAAGAGTGGATTTCCCAGCATTCGGGCGACCGACGATGGCGACGTATCAAACTTTTGGCATATTATTTCTTGTTATTGATTCTTTTTCTCGCTTCTGTGATTTTTTTCCTAAGGAGTTCCGACGCTTTGACGGGGTTTTGCCAGATTTGTACGTCTGCTCCAAATATGACCGTTGGTCCCTCTTTGCATCTTCCTTGACACATACAGGTTTCGATGAATACCTCATCTTCTCGGTATGTATAGAATTCTATATCAGCGTCGAGTCTTGTTTTTATATACTGGCTCTGTCGTTCGCTACAGGAGCGACCAGTGCAGATTTTGACATTGATTGCTTGCATACGCCTGAGTATAGCGAAAAGTACAGATTTGGCAAAAAAATAGCTGAAAAAATAAAAAAATTTTGCCTTTTAAGTCTGCCACGATAGCGGTCGAAAATCTATCTATAAGAGCATCTCTAACTTTTTTCACTTTTTTATTTGATTTCTTATCCTTTATATCTATAATCCGCCTACTTATCCAAAGTAAGGAACATGCATCCATAGCTCAATTGGAAGAGTAGCGGTCTTCGAAACCGTTGGTTGTAGGTTCGAACCCTACTGGGTGCACCATAGATTTTTTGCCCGGGTGATGGAATGGTA
>JACMPX010000018.1 GCA_014377245.1 Candidatus Altimarinota bacterium | reverse complement strand
GAATTTTGATAATTCCAATTACCATATCTGATTTGAGTGATTTCTCACTACTCCCGCAACTCCAGAGTGAGCAATATAGACTATTGTTGTGAATTCGGTTTCGGATTTGGCTTGGTATATAGTGGCTCATTGCAGTACTCGCATCCTCTCTGAAATAGCATCACGAGAGCCGCGATTCATACGATAAGATAGATGATCCGCTCTAGAGCTGGGACACCACCGAAGATGAGATTAACTACGTTGAGATTGGCTCCCATATATCCACCGAGTGCGACGAGTCCCCAGTTCAGTGCTCCTACGAGGACCAGGATATATGCGACGAGGTGCATCCCACACAGTCTATCAGCAAAAGTATGCATCATATGGAAAACAATTAGTAATTAGAATATTTTCTAGCTTAATTAATTTGTATTAATAACAAAAGAAAAATCCAAGACAATACTAATATAGAATAACTTTTCCATAATATTTATCATTTTTTAATAAAAGTATTGACATAAAATACTAAATAATCATAATATATATTATTATGGTAAAATCAAGATTGGCAGACATACGTGACTCGAGCTGAGTATGAGCAACAACTCTATGAGAAGAGCTCAATTCACTCAATGTAACGGCTATGCACAGGATACAGAGCAAGACAAAAATAGATAAAATATGTCATGAGATCATATCATCCGTGAGCGACCTCTTGTTGGTTCGCATAGATGAGTGAGAACTCGAGGGTAGAAAGCGTATGAAAAAAAATGATGCTCGACTCCTACATACAGAGGATACATTGTGGGGAGAATGAATACGGATACGTCATGAGTTGATGAGCAAGTGAAAAAGAATCAGACCTCCTCGAGGATGGTTATGGTATGATACTGATGATAATGTGATCGGATGTATCTATCAGAAACCCGAGTCAGAGTGATATGAGGTATTCGTACATCGAGATATAGCGGACAATCCTCACGGATCGATTCTCCTGATTTCTGCCATGAGAAAAAAAATCAAAAAACTCATACCAAAGTCTCAATAAAAAAAAGTAAAATTATAGCAGAGACCGAGGAAATTCTATGAGTGAAAAATAGAGAGGAAGTAGTAGTATTTTTTATTGGTTTTTCTGATATTTTTTATATACTATTTACGTTATTCTATCTGTCATACTATGCTGCATATTCACCATCGCAAGCTTCTCATTATTGCTATCATATTTCTCCTATCTTGGCTCATTGGGACCTTTTTTATCCATAGGTTCGAAGCTGGGCATCCAATAGGTGAGAGCTACTTCGATGCGTTCTACTTCACCGTGATAACGACAGCGACCATAGGGTTCGGTGACCTCGTACCTATCACGACAGCAGGCAAGATAGTGACTATGCTTTATGCAATATTTTATGTTCCGCTCTTTCTCTATACGATGAATATATTATTTCAGTCACGTTTTGATCGGATACGTATCGACGATGAAAAACTCGAACGAGAGATGCATGACGTCGAGGCAGACGTCATCGCTATAATGGACAATGAGGCAATCAAGCCCAAACCACACAGACGTATCACTAAAAAATAAAAAATCATTTGCTTTTTCTGAAAGAAATATACAATATATTGTATATTAAGTAACTATAACTATACCATATGTCGGATACAACTCAGTTAAAAATAAAGAAAAACCCTATATTCAATCCTGCAGGAAATGATGATCTCTGAGCTCGTACGATCATCAAAGGTTCAACTACAGGATTGTTCAATCTCAATGCCGTCAAATACCCATGGGCAAAATCACTCTATCAGGTCATGGTGGGTAATTTTTGGCTACCCGAAAAAGTCTCATGACTCAAGGATGATCAGAGAGACTTCACAAGTGTACTCAATGCAGATGAACAACGAGCCTATAAGGGCATACTCTCATTCCTCATATTCCTTGATTCGATTCAGACAGTCAATCTACCAAACTTCTCGAACTATATCACGAGTCCAGAGATCAATCTATTGCTCTCAATACAGGCTTATCAAGAGGCGATCCACTCGCAGTCATACGCGACGATCCTCGAATCAGTGATCGCTCCTGAGGATCGTGAGGGAATCCACTATTTCTGGCGAGACAATGCTATCCTCCTCAAACGGAATCAACATATCTGACAGATTTATCAGAACTTCGTAGACTCGCCTACTGATGAGACATTTTTCCGTGGACTCGTTGCCAACTTTCTCCTTGAGGGACTCTATTTCTATAATTGATTCGCATTTTTCGATACGCTTGTAGATCATATGAAGATGCCAGCTACTGGTCGTATGATCGCCTATATCCGTCGTGATGAGCTCACACATGTCACTCTATTTTCGAATATCCTCCGTGAGATACGGCGAGAGTTCCCTGAGATATACTCAGAGACCATCATTGAAGAGATGACTCGTACAGCAGTCGATCAAGAGATCGAATGGGCTCAGCATATCCTCGGGAATCGTATCCCTGGGATCAACGGTGAAAGTACTGCTGAGTATACTAGATGGCTCGCAAACCAGCGACTCTCGATGCTCGGTATGGCTCCGATATATACCGATGCGATCAAAAATCCATACAAGCATCTCGATCGTCTTCAAGATCCAAATGCAGACAAATGAAACTTTTTTGAAACAACAGTAATCAACTATACACAGAGTTCCAATATGGCGGGAAGTTGGGATTTCTAAAAATATATAAAAATGATTATATCAAATCGCCTCATAACTTGGTCGAGCTTCATCTCCTATACACTCATATAACGGGCTGTTTTGATATTTTTCAAATACCCGTTTTCGGGTATTTTTTATTTTTCAACTCTAATATATGATACAAAAGACCTATGAAGATATCCTTAAAGAATTCTTCCAAACTGAATATATCGGTGAATATACTCTCGCAAATATCCAAAGAGCTTGCGACTATTTTGGTAATCCCCAAGATTCACTGAAGTCAATCCATATCGCAGGAACCAACGGGAAGGGGAGTGTATCGAAGATGATATTCCAGATACTCAAACGTTCTGGCAAAAAAGTCTGAGTCTATACGAGCCCGCACAATATAGATATCAGGGAACGTTTTGAAACTCAGACTTGATTAATCTCTGAGTCTGATTTTGTCATATATGTCACTCAAATCATGGAGTATGATGAAAAACTCTCCTACTATGAGCGATGCACACTGCTTGCTTTTCTCTATTTTCGCCATATTGGCTGCGAATATGCTATCATGGAGGTTGGGATGTGAGGACGACTCGATGCAACCAATATCATCACTCCAATCCTCTCGATCATCACCAGTATCTCGTATGACCATATGGAGTTCCTCGGCAATACACTGGAGGAGATCGCAGGAGAAAAATGAGGCATCATCAAACCGTGAATCCCTGTCATACTCTATGGATCAAATCCAACTCTCGAGACTATGGCGAACAATCAGATGTCTCCGATATTTTTCCCAAAAGAGAGACGAGTGATAACCAATCTCCTCGGAGAACATCAGATATCTAATGCTCGTATTGCCTATGAGGCAGGAGTTTTGCTATGAATGAGAACCGAAATCATCGAAGAGGCACTCCTAGAAGTCAATCATCCCGGGAGGCTCCAATACCTCAGACCCAATATACTTATTGATTGAGCTCATAATGAAGGAGGCATGAAAAAACTCCATATCTATCTAGAATGACAGAAATGAAAATGGGATGATATTGTCTATTGTTTTAATCTCAAATCAGGAAAACATGCTCATCTGGTACTCAATATATTCACAGAAGTAGACTCATGGTATATCGTCAACTCGAGTGGATTTCGCATATGTGACGCTCAGTGACTCTCAGACGAAGTCGAGAAACTCTGAAAAAATGCTAGTATACTCACGCCAGAAGAAGTTTTTATGAAAGCAAATAAATATCCATATAGTCTCTTCGTCGTATTCGGAAGTCTCTATATGATGAGGGAATTTCTAGAAAAATAAAAAAACGAATATTTGGAAGTTTTTTATCTTTAAACATCGAGATTGGCAACTGTCTTGGCTCGTGACTGGATGAAGTGCTTGCGAGGTGGAACATCCTCACCCATAAGTATGCGAAATACTTCATCTGCTCTCTCAGCATCCTCTACGGTTACACGGAACATCTTCCGCTGTACTGGATCCATAGTTGTCTCCCAGAGTTGTTCAGGATTCATCTCTCCGAGTCCCTTATACCGCTGTACTCACTCTGTTGTGATTGCTTCTTCTGCTATGGTTCTGACTTTTTGTTCTTCATTATACACATACCAGACTTGTTTTCCCTTTGAGAGCTTGTAGAGTGGAGGATTCGCTATGAATATATGACCATTGTCTACAAGAGTCCGAAAATATCTGAAAAAGAATGTGAGAAGCAGAGTACGAATATGTGCCCCATCCACATCCGCATCGGTCATGATTACAATACGGTGATAACGGAGACGCGAATAGTCAAATGACTCTCCTATAGAAGTACCGAGACCGATGATGAGGTTCTTGATCTCTGTATTGCCAAATATCTTATCGAGACGAGCTTGTTCAGTATTGAGGATCTTACCACGAAGAGGGAGGATCGCCTGAAATATACGATCTCGACCCTGTTTCGCAGATCCTCCGGCTGAGTCACCCTCGACAATATAGAGCTCACATTTTGATGCATCCTTTGACGAACAATCTGCGAGTTTGCCTGGGAGACCAGTTCACTCGAGTGCTCATTTGCGAATTATGGTATCTCGAGCAGATCGAGCAGCAGCCCTTGCACGAGCAGCGAGGAGACACTTATCGATAATCGATCTAGCGGCACGAGGATTCTCAGCAAGAAAGTCATAAAATCCTTCACCCATAGCTCTATCGGCAATTCATTTTACTTCTGCATTTCCGAGTTTTCACTTAGTTTGTCACTCAAATTGTGGTTCTGGCACTTTTACAGATATGATCACGGTGAGTCACTCAACGACATCTTCGTTCGTGAGATTGGTATCTTTTTCTTTGAGGATGTCTTGCTCACGGGCATATTTGTTGATGGTACGAGTGAGCGCCATCTTGAATCCGACGACATGTGTACCACCCTCTGGAGTGATGACATTGTTGACAAACGATATGAGCTTCTCATTATAGTCGTCCTTTTTGTATTGGAGAGCGATCTCGACCTGAACCTGATCGACCTGCTTGTCCGCATAGAACACCTCATCCGTGACAGGATCAGTAGATCTATTGAGATAGTGGACATATGACTCGATTCCTCACTCAAAAAAGAACCGATACGCCGTATCCTCAAATTCATTGTAGAGTGTGATCGTGATGGCCTTTGTCAGATATGCCTGCTGGCGGAGACGGATACGGATAGTATCATAGTCAAATACTGTAGTCGTGAACATAGTCACATCAGGCCAAAATCTGACTATTGTACCGTGTTTTTTGGTTTTCTCACCTGTCGACACTACAGCTCCATCAGGGACACCGATCTGATATGACTGCGTATATACCTGACCATCCTTGTGTACCCAAACTTGCATCTTAGTCGAGAGAGCATTCACGACTGATGCACCTACACCATGGAGACCTCCAGACACCTTGTATCCTGACTCATCTCATCCGAATTTGCCTCCAGCATGGAGGACCGTCATGACTGTTTCGAGGGCTGACTTACCCGTTTTTGCATGAAGATCGACAGGTATTCCTCGACCATCATCCTCGACCGATACTGATCCATCGGTATGCATCGTGACTGAGATATGTGTCGCATGACCTGCCATAGCCTCATCTATCGAATTATCGACGATCTCCCACACGAGATGATGGAGGCCTCGCTCATCGGTCGATCCGATGTACATACCTGGACGCTTGCGAACTGGCTCGAGACCTTCGAGTACTTGGATATTGGAGCTATCATAGGTAGTTGCTGACATATGTTGATGGGATTATTTCGCGAGTTATGATATCAAAAAAGCCCGAGAAGTAAAGAAAAATAGACGAAGATAGTAGACGAAGACGAAAAATAGGTATATGCCCATATCGATTCATCTATCATCTTCATCTTCGTCTACTTTACAGCTTCATAGCATGGATGAGTGCATCAGCATTAGAGATCGTATTATTCCGCTCTTCTTCGATGAGACTCGATAAATACGTACGGAGGCTTACAGGATCTATATCGTATGAGAGTGGGATATCGATGAGTGGAGCTAACTTGCGGATAGGGTAGAGTCGGATGAATGTTGGTACATCGGCAATAGATATCATAGCAAACCGTGAAAACTGAGTATAGTCATAGAACGATCCACCAACTTGGATACCTCGATCCGTCACATCTACCTGCATGATCGGAGTAGAGTTGTTTTCCATGAGGAGATAGACTCAAGCAAAGAGGAACGAGACGATAGACATGAGGTAGAGACCCTCGACGATACCATATACCACGAGCATCAACACGACCACGATAGCGGTGAGATACCATGATGCGGAGTGATCTCTACGAGATGCGAATGACCAAGAAAACATAGAATATAGATAGATAAATTAGCTCACTGCTCAGAGGAGCTCAACCGCTCGAGTGACGAGAAACCATGCAGAGATCGCTATGACGAATCAAATGAGTGACCCGATCATTCATTTTTTTGCCTTATCGACGCCCGAGCTATCACCCGTGATGCCAGAGTTGATCTGCATCTGGACGGCATGATAGATGAGTGAGAATATAGCGAATGTACCAGCAAGGGCAAGGAGCGTCTGGATGATCGAGACGATGACATTCGGGATAGTATTCATATCGACGTTCCCCGAGCGGAGATCTGCATTGCTCACTCAGAGAATATTGTCTCATGTATCTATTGAATCAGCCGCATAAGTAGTACTATTGGATACATGGATTCCCATCTCAGCAAACATACTACTAAATGATAATCCAAGAATACAGACAAAAAATAGAATAATAACTTTTTTCATATTCTGATAATGATAAAATATACAAAAAGTATATCCGATACTCACGAAAAATACAAACTTTTTGTCTTGTATTGATTTATATCGTCTTTTTCGTATACTCGTAATAAGTTTTGGATCTATTTTTCTCTATTATTCACATGAAAACACCGCTCAACTGGATATCCCTCTACACTCCTCTCACACCTCTCCTAGCAACAGATAGTACTACTGAAATTGCTCACCAATATTCGACTCATACAGCCGAGATCGACGGTGTCGAATCTCATTTTATTGACCGAGTTGTAGTCGGGAAAGTGATATCCTGTGAGCGGCATCCTGAGAGTACCAAGCTCTCTATTGTACGAGTAGCTCTCGGGGGACATGGAGAAGAAACTATCCTCACGGGAGCTCCGAATATTTCACAGGCTACTTATGTACCTGTTGCGATGGTCGGTGCGGTGCTCGGTGGAGATTTCACTATCGGAGAACGCAAAATGGCAGGGATGATGAGTCGTGGGATGATCTGTGGAGCCGATGAGATCTGACTCGCACTCGAGTCTGATGGTGGGATCATGATCCTCGAGAATACCTGGTCAACTGAGCTCCTTGAGTCTATGGTAGGGAAGTCTCTTTTTGATCTCATGCTCCCATTTCCAGGGATCAATTGAGAAAAATATGAGTATACACTCAGAGATACAACATTCGAGATCGATAACAAATTCATCACCAATCGCCCTGATCTCTTCGGCGTCTATGGCAATGCAAGAGAGTGGGGAGCAGTATTTGATTTGCCTTTTGCAGAGTATATTGGGACGGTTTCTCTCAGCCCGGACTTGTTCCGAGATCCAGCACAATCAGGATCCATAGAATCTGGATTTCTGCATAAGCAGGGATGACAAAAGCCTCTCCCTCTGAGAATAGAAACAGATCGATGTCTCGCATACAATATTATACGGATGGACAATATTTCTGTGAGTCACTCTCCTTTTTGTATATCTCTCATGATGCAGAGGGCCGGACTCGCACCCAAGATGGATCTCGTTGATATCACTAATTTGATACTCACCGAGTTCGGTCAGCCGATGCATGTATTCGACGCTGACAAAGTTGCTGGTACTATCACTGTCCGTCTTGCGAAAAGCGGCGAAAAAATCAAGGCACTCAACGGAACTCTATATGAGCTAACAACTGAAGATATGGTGATTGCGGATGACAACTGACCAGTCGCACTCGCAGGAGTCATCGGTGGGATGGAGTCAGCAGTATCAGTAGATACCGTGAATGTAATCTGGGAATCAGCAACATTCGACGCTGTATCAGTCCGTCTCTCAGCTCAGCGACACGGTATCCGTAGTGATGCATCGACAAGATATGAGAAGTCACTCGATCCACTCCTCGCTCAGTTTGCTATCCATCGTATATATGACTATCTTGTATTTCTAGGCAAAAATATAGAAGTAATAGGTTCTATATCATATCTCAACGAGGCAAAAGTGAATCATATCACGCTCGATGTGAGCTATGAATTCATAGACAGCAAGGCAGGGACAAGTATACCACATAAAAGGGTCAATCAAATTCTCACGAGTCTCGGGTTCGATTTTTCTCTCATCCCGAGCTTGTCCGGGAATCCAACACAATCAGGAACCACAGAATCTTGACTCATACCTACGCAGAAATGACAGAAACAACTCCAGGTAACTATCCCATCATGGCGAGTGAGCAAAGATATCTCAATCAAGGAGGATATCGCAGAAGAGGTCATCCGTATCTATGGATATGAGAATATCGCAGTCGCGTCACTCGGAGCGAACTCTGGTATCAGCTCTCGCAACTCCAACAGACAACTCAGAGATATGTCGCTCGACTACTGGAGTTGTCAAAAATGGAACGAAGTATATAATTATAGCTTCACCAATACCATACTTGATGCTGCAATATGATATGAGGATATGACTGATTCCGTCGCTATACAGAACGCGTTCAATGTGGAATATACTCATATGAGGAGATCTCTCTCTGTAAGATTATTCGATAATATTGCAAAGAATCGAAATATCGATAATACACTCAGATTCTTCGAAATAGGGAAGGTGTATGGCAAAAATGAAACATACTCAAAAACCATAACAGCCTTTCTGAAAAATATAGATAAAAAGCCATATGGCGAGATCCCAATGATCGCCGGAGTGAGTACAGCTGATACTCTAGAGTCACTCAGACAATCACTCGAGACATATATGGTAGCGACAATCTGATATCTCCCACCACTTCATCAGTCGAATAGCCTACCATTCCTCCATCCTGGTGTATCATGAGAATATAGAGAATGAGAGAGAGTATTCATCAGGTTCGGGCGTATACACCCCGCTACTGCAGAGGCATTCGATATCCCAGCAGAGACCCTCTACTGGGAATGAGATATATCTCTACTCTTGTCTCATTTTGTTGAAAAAGAAACCCGGATAAGTCCTATATCACGATTTCAGTCGATCCCTCGAGAGCTCAGCTTCGTCATGGATGATCTCGTACATACAGGTCAGATAGCACTCGATATCGAGTCTCATCATCCATGGATATCAGATGTATATGTTGGCTCTATCTATCGTGATGAGCTCAGACTCTGAGCAAGCAAGAAGAGTGTCAACTTTGTATTCACGCTCTGTAGTCATGAACATACGATCACGGATGAAGAGGCGCTCACTATCCAGAATGCTATAATCGAGACAATGCGGGCAAAAGGCTGCGAGCTAAGAGCATAATTAATTCGTATCACAGTAAGGCATAAAGCGATCCAGAATTACTAGTCTCCTTTAACTTTTTCTCTTGAATCCTACTATCACTACATCCCTCGACTACACTCTGAGCGATCAACTTGCAAATGAGATCATCACTATTATGGTGGGATATTTTGGTGAAGATGCGAGAGAAAAAATTCAAAAAACCATCTGGGATACGTATATTTTTGCTCGAGAGGCCCACGATCAACAAGTAAGAAAAAGTGGTGAACCCTACATTACACATCCTTTACAGGCTGCAAAATTACTCCTGAGATTGAGTCCAGATATAGTTACAGTACAGGCTTGTATTCTCCATGATGTTATCGAGGATACTCCCAAAAATGAAGCTGATATCGAAAAACTTTTTGGCAAAAGTGTCGCCGAGATATGTCAATGACTCTCAAAGCTCTCCAATATCAAGTATAGAGGAGAAGAACGGAGTATAGAGAGTCTACGTAAGATGCTCGTGGCTATGGTAAGTGATCTCCGCGTCATCATCGTCAAACTAGCAGATCGTCTCCATAATATGCAAACTCTGGAACACCATCCAGATCCAGTCAAACGAGAACGAATTGCACTCGAAACACTCAATATCTATGCTCCGATTGCCGATCGTCTTGGTATCTTTGAATTCAAAGAAGCTCTAGAAACTGAATGTTTCCGTATTTTGTATCCAGAAGAATATATACGGATCACTACAGAGCTCGCGAGTCTTCGTGAAGAACAAGATTTTTTCATGCATAAGGCCAAAGAAGTTATTCGTTCCGTTATTTCAGAAGAAGTACCGATTCTCGATATCTCTTATCGTATCAAAGCTCCTTTTTCTATCTATCGCAAACTTTCAAGAAAAGAGTATTCATATACTCATACCCGAGATCTCTATGATCTCTTTGCAGTCCGTATAATAACTGATGACGTCCGACATTGTTATGAGATTCTGGGTGTACTCCACAATATATTCGTTCCGATGCCCAAACGATTCAAAGACTATATTGCTCTTCCGAAAGAAAATGGCTATCAGTCACTCCATACAACAGTAGTTGGACTATTTCCAGATCTCCGTTCTCAGCCAACTGAGATCCAGATACGTACAGTCGAGATGCATCGTCAGGCAGAAGTATGAGTGGCAGCACATTTTGAGTATTCAGAAACTGGCAAGAGTCAAAAATCAAAAGATAGTTACTGGGTACAGACTATCAAGTGAATTATAGATGCAGATCAAGCAGGAGGTGAGTTCATGCATGAAATGAAGATGAATGTATTCGAAGATCAGATATTTGTATTCACGCCTCGTGGAGATATTATCACTTTACCAAAATGATCAACTCCGATTGACTTTGCGTATTCGGTTCACTCCAATCTCGGTAATACCGTCGCAATTGCCAAAGTAAACGGACATGTAGTACCACTTGATTACAAGCTCCATAATGGAGAGAGTATAGAAATCATAACAGATAAAGATCGCAAACCAAAACCTATTTGGCTCTCATTTGTGGCCACTGCAAAAGCCAAAGAATACATCAGACAATTTATCAATCGTGAAGAGAGAACATTTTTCATAGAAAAAGGGCGTACTATACTCAATGGTTATTTGACGAAGAATTATGCTCATGGTCTTGATAAAGAACTGAGTATTCTCCGTAATATTGATGGTCATAATCTCGATATGAAAGAAAGGGAAGATATACTGGTACAACTCGGAAACCTCTCTCGTAAACCAAATAGTATACTCAGAGTTATCCATGATGAAATCATCCAAACAGAACTCGGTGAACGCAAAATTGATGACAAAAATATAACTGGGAAGAAAAAACCATCCGAAGAAAAGTGAACTGGAATTCCCAATGGAACGTACGTAATCATCGGAAAAGCGAGAGATATTCCGTACAAATTAGCGAAGTGTTGTGAACCCACTCCAGAAAATAAGAGGATCGTATGAGCCATTGGACAGGGGATCATCACTATCCATCGAGTTGATTGCGAAAATATCAAAAAAATCGAGCTAGAACGTCGTATGCTTGCTAAGTGGAGTGATGATGATCAACAATCAGGTATTATATTCGTGATAGAGTGCACGCTCATGGACAAGCGAGGCCTCCTCATGGAGCTCACCACACTTCTCTATGGAATGGGTCTGGGAATCAAATCAGTCACCACAGATACTATCTCATCAGGACAAGTAAAAGATACCTTCACCCTAGAATATAGTGAAGATGATTATTATATCTATGATCGTCTTGAGGCAAGGTTCCGATTTGAAATCAAGGAACTTATAGAGATGAAACTTATTTCGATGAATTAGTTCTCTCTACAATATTTCCAGTACCAGCAAATCAATCGAAAGCACCAAAGGGATAAGCGGCTCCCATACCTACGAGGATCATACCTATGAGGACAATCGCAATCATTGTATTATTGAGATATTTATTGGCCCACTCCCACTCACCAGTTAGGTCATATATAGCAAAACGATAATATATGATGGCTGCACCTATAGATATGAGGATCAGTCCTGTTAATAGTCTCATGGTAAGGATAGTTTTTTAGAGAATATAAGAGAATTGTAGATAATTATTTATTTTTTGCAAAATATTATGCAAGCATCAGAAGCATAAAAAGATCCATTGTATGCTATAAAAAATTATAGAGAATTACTTCTATTTACTCTATGGTGTCTGATTCTCCAAAAGATAAATTTGCAAAATTATTTCCTTTCTATACAATCCATTTCGCAATATTGTATTGGGAATTCGCCAAGTGGTAAGGCAGGGGACTCTGAATCCCCCATCGGGGGTTCGAATCCCTCATTCCCAACCATATAACAATAAAAAAATCTCCATTTCTGGAGATTTTTTGTATTATTAGCCTAGAAGTATGTAGATATTGCGGCAGCATTGACAGTATCTTGGAATGTATTGATCCAAGCTGTGACCATAAGTGCCATCATAAGAAATGAAACCATGTGTCCACGCTGAGCGAGATATTCACGAGATGGGGCGAGGTGCTTTTCCATATTTGTATTGGTAAGAAAAATATAAGGTAAATTTAGTCTAGCAGGTATTTTTGGAAAAAGCAAATTCTATAGAGTTCTTTTTGCCTTTTTGGGGTTTATCGGTATCTTATGATCAAAAGTCACTATCAAAATATATGCCAAAACCTACTTCTATTCGCAATTTCTGTATCATTGCTCATATTGATCACGGGAAGTCTACCCTCGCGGATCGACTGATGGAAATTACAGGAACGCTCCAAAAACGCGAAATGCAATCACAGACTCTGGATCAGATGGATCTCGAGCGAGAACGAGGTATCACAATCAAGCTCACTCCAGTTCGCATGGAGTGGAAGTGAGTCGAGCTCAACCTGATTGATACTCCTGGGCATGTCGACTTCCAATATGAGGTATCGAGGAGCCTCGCAAGCGTAGAATGAGCCATACTCGTAGTCGATGCGACGCAAGGTATCGAGGCACAGACGCTCTCGAATGTCTATCTCGCTATGGAAAACGACCTGACTATAATACCCGTTCTCAACAAGATAGATCTCCCAAGTGCAGATGTCGAGAGGGTGAGTGAAGAAGTGATGAATCTCTTAGGTTGCAAGAGAGAAGATATCATTCCAGTATCTGCAAAAACTGGAGTCAATGTTGAAGCAATTCTAGAAGAAGTAATCAGACTCATCCCAGAACCAAAAAAACTCGATAAAGAATCAAATCTTATAACAGAGTATGGTGAGTTTGACCCAGATTCTTGAGTTATCAAAGCCCTGATATTCGATTCACAATATGATCCATATAAAGGAGTAGTAGTCTATCTCAAATTATTTTCCTGAGATATCAAAAAATGAGATAAACTCGAATTTATCAATACTGGAGCTAAAGTTGAAGCACTAGAAGTTGGATGTTTTCGTCCAAAATATTCCCCAACCGAAGTTCTCTATGAATGAGAAATCGGATATGTAGTTACAGGACTCAAATCTATTATAGAGGCACGTGTGGGAGACACTGTATTCTCTTGAGCACCTCAATACAAGTATGCGATAAAGGGATTTAAAAAGATAACTCCCTATATCTATGCGGGTATATTTCCTGTAGAAACAGATGAATATCCAAAAATGAAGGATGCCATGGAAAAACTCATGCTCAATGACTCATCACTCATCGCAGAACATGAAGCATCTCCAGCACTTGGATATGGATTTCGTTGCGGTTTCCTGGGACTACTACATCTCGATATCGTGAAAGAAAGACTCTGGCGAGAATATGATATGGACGTCATCATTACAAGTCCGCAGGTTACCTACAAGCTCCTCATCTGAGGTGACAAGGTGGCGCTCTATCCTCGTGCCAGAGGAGAACTCATCGAATATCAAGGAAGAGAATGTACCTATCTCTATATCTCAAATCCTGAAGATGTACCAAAACCAGGAACCTACATCCATATTGAAGAACCGATTGCAAAGGTAGAGATGATCACTCCCAATGAATATATCGGAAATCTTATGGGACTCGCCCAAGAGCGGAGATGAGTGTTCAAAAATCAAACCAATTTAGATGCTAATCGTGTCATACTACACTATGAGATACCTATGAGTGAACTCGTAGGTGATTATTATGATGATCTCAAGTCGCTCTCTTCAGGGTATGCCAGTCTCCATTATGAGCCAATTAGGTTCAAACAGGATGATATTGTGAAGATGGATATCCGTGTCGCTGGTGATATTGTCGAAGCATTCTCCATGATGGCTCATCGTGGTCGAACTCGGTATCTCGGAGGTCGCATATGTGCGAAACTCAAAGAAAATATTCCCAAAGCCCAATTCCCAATAGCGATCCAAGCAGTCGTAGGTGCTGATGTGGTAGCACGTGAAGACATATCAGCACTTCGCAAAGATGTGACCGCCAAACTCTACTGATGAGATATCACCCGCAAACGAAAACTGCTAGAAAAACAAAAAGAATGAAAGAAAAAGATGAAGCAATTTGGGCGAGTATCTATTCCGAGTGAGACATTTGTGAATATATTGAAGAAGTAATAAGGTAAAATAGAAAAACTTGCTTTTTTGCTTATTTTCGTAATATATGTTCACTTTATTATTATATCATATATCATATGGAAAAATCTCTCGTAATCCTCAAGCCTGATACAGTTCATCGTGGTCTCATCGGTCAAGTCCTCGCTCGTATCGAGCAGAGAGGTCTCCAGATCACAGCACTCAAGATGACCCTCCTCTCTCAATCAACTCTCGATGAACACTATGGACACCTCGTATCAAAGCCATTCTACCCGGAGATCGTAGAATATATGACTATGGGTCCTGTAGTGTGCCTCATCGTAGAGGGTGATAACGCAGTCAGTGCTATGCGTCAACTCTGTGGAGCAACTGATCCAGCTCAGGCAAATATGGGTACTATCCGTGCTGACTTCGCGACAACCATCAGATTCAACCTTATACATGCATCAGACTCAGTTGAGAATGCTGAGGCAGAGGTATCAAGATTCTTCAAGGGAGACGAGATCTGCTCTTACGAGAGAAAAATAATTGCTTAAGTATCATTTCGGGATATAATATCTCTATGCCAATACTCAATAAAATATCCAATAAATACATACAAGAAATCAAGATAATCGAGATCATCCATATTGTGTCGAATTTTCTTTCTGGTTGACTCCTCTGAGTGATATGTATATGAGGATATCTACTACTCAATAAACAAGTCAGTCCAGAAATACGTGATATCTGTTATGATATTATCAACTTCAATTTGAGCTTCATTATATATACTACGCTTGGATTCATATCGATACTTTTGCTGATTGGTATTATACTCATTCCTATTATCTATGCAGTCTGGATAGTCCTTCTCGTACTCGGAGCAGTGAAGCATCTCGCCTGAGAACGATATGTGTATCCACTTACTATTACTTTTATCAAATAGTGCGTTCGTCCAACTCATACCAATCATCTTTATTTTGTGTTCTCGCCGATCCGAGAGAAACTAGAAGAGTCGACACCTACCTGTCGGCTCTTTTTCCAGAAAAATCTCGGAGCTATCTCCAGAAGATGATCGCAGAAGGGCAGATATCTTGCAATGGTTCCAATTTTACCAAAAATAAAAAAATATACCGATGAGATGTCATCGAAATCAGTTGGAGGGTCGATCAGATGGCTCTCATAGCTGAGGATATTCCTCTCGAGATCATATTCGAGAATGATGACTTCGCTATTATCAACAAAGAAGCGGGCATCAATACACATCCCACACCAGGAGAATGAGGACGGATGGGGACACTCGTGAATGCTCTACTCTATCATTTCCAACATTTGGGTATCCGTCATGAAAGTCCAGAGTTCACTCCATCCATCATCAATGGGGTCGAGCGACCTGGTATCGTACATCGTCTGGACAAGGATACATCTGGACTCATAATAATTGCCAAAAATGATAAGTCGATGCACGCTCTCCAACTCAAGATTGCCAAACGTACTATAAATAAGACCTATCTTGCTCTTGTTGTGGGGATCGTGAAGGATAGTGAATGATATATTGAGTCGTTCATAGGTCGCGATCCGTATGACCGTAAGAGGATGACCACAGTAGATCCAGCCAACCCCAAACTTGCTAAAACAAAATTTCGTAATAAGTGAGTTATTGCCAGTAAATACAGTCTTCTAGAAGTTGATCTGATGACAGGTCGTACCCATCAGATCCGTGTACATCTCTCCTCAATCGGCTATCCTATAGTGTGAGATAAAGTATATGGAAATGAAAAAGTAAATATTGAAGCAAATAAAAACTATGGACTCACGAGACATTGGCTCCATGCCTATAGACTCCAATTCAATCTATTTGACCATGAATATAGTTTTGAGGCTCCACTCAAGAGTGACCTAGAAGCAGTCATCAG
>JACMPX010000017.1 GCA_014377245.1 Candidatus Altimarinota bacterium | reverse complement strand
ACGCATGCACTCGCACTTGGAATATCTCTACTTGCTTATGTATTTGCTCGTAAACATTCGCAAGATACCAAGTTTGCCATTGGTACATGGAAGATAGAAATGCTCTGAGCCTATACCAGTGCTATTTTGCTTGGTATTATGGGACTTTTAGTTGCTGGATTTTCTATAGAGAGACTCTATTTTCCTCTTAGTATAAATTATGATATTGCACTTGTTATTGCTACTCTAGGACTTATCATCAATATTGTCTGTGCTGTGATTCTCGGACATGAGGGAAATCATACACATAGTGAACATGGGCATGATCATGGATGAAATAATGTAGACGAAGATCATGATATACATCATAGTCATAACTGACAAAAAGATCTCAATCTCCAATCTGCATATGTCCATGTTATCGCTGATGCTCTAACCTCGGTCTTTGCTATTGTTGCACTACTTTGAGCAAAATATTACGGCCTAAACTGGCTCGATCCTGCGATGGGCATTCTCGGATCAATCCTTATTTTCCGTTGGACTTATTTTCTCCTTCGAGATACTTCTACCATTCTCATAGACAGAACTGCTGACGATGCTATTATGCAAGAGATCAAGACAGAGATAGAGTGAGATGGAAAAAGTGAAATCAAAGATCTCCACATCTGGAAAGTGGGGCAAGATAAGTTCGCCTGTATGCTCTGTATCGATGCAAAAAGTCTCTACACGACACATGACTACCAACATAGACTCGTAGTTGTTCATGAGCTCGCTCATACAACTATAGAGGTGGAGAATCACAAATAAAAATTTCTTTTTGCTTCTTTCTCATATATCAATATAGTAACCATACCCTATGGTTAGGTATATTCTTTTTTTACACTTATGAAAACTACACAATGCACATGTAATTCATGTACTTGCAAGACTTGCTCTTGCGGTAATGGATCATGCTGCAACTAGCACATATATAAAATCCCGCGGATGCGGGAGGTACTTTCGCTAAAAAGTAAATCCAGTATATCGAAATCATAGGGATTTTCAATATTTTCTGTCATCATATCTATGACTCCATACAAATCCAAGCTCCAAACGAATATCCGTAAAGCAGAGTGAACTCTTAAAAAAGTCGCAGAACTCATCGAGCAAGATGCATATTGTGCTGATATCGCTCATCAGGTAAATGCGACTATGGGACTTCTCCAATCACTCAATCGTGAACTCCTGAAACATCATCTTGCCTCATGTGGCTCAACCAAACTCGCCAATAATTATCCCGAGAAGGATATATTCATTGAGGAACTTGTCCGTACCTGGGATGTTGCTACTCGCAAATAATTCCTATTCTTCTAACTCCAGTGTAGTATGACTTTCGCTCGTTCTCATTTTTCAATGCTAATCAAATATGTAGGTATTAGTTTCATTACTGGTGCAATTTCTCATTGATTCTTCTCAGGTAATAGATCTCTCATCACTGGTGTTATCGGGGTCATCTGCTTCATCTTAGGAACACTCATGGAGGAGGATACGACTACTGGCTGGAAATCTGTAATATCAGGAGCGATACTCGCAGTCGGTATCGGAGCAGTCACAGGTGGACTCCAGCACTTCCCTGACTCTCCAGAGAGGTCGCTATGGATACTACCAGTCGGATTCGCAATCTCGCTCATATTCTACGCCATCATACATGACTACAAGATGGGAAAGAGAGAGTACACTTATGCAAGCATATCCCTTATAGCTACTCTCCTTGTCTCTGTTAGTGTATATTACGCTATAGAGAATATGGAGATTACAGCTCATGGACATGATATAGTAGTAACTCCGAGAATCATCGAGACGAGTACTGGAATAATATCTCTACCAGTACAAGTGGGTATAGAGTCCGTACCTGATCATCACAATTAACTCATATCTCTATGAAAACAATAGACTATCACAAAGCTAAAAAACAAAACTCACTCACTCCACTCTATATACTTCTCAATGGTATTGTCATTGTTAGTATCGCACTGACCTATATATTCCCATCTAATACATTCATGATGTATCTGATGGGAGTCTGGTTTTTCTCGTTTGGAGCACTGAAGCTCATCGATCTCCCAAGTTTTGTACGGAGTTTTGCTCTCTATGATATCATCGCTCAGAGATGGGCTAATTATGGATACATATATCCATTCATAGAGATCACTCTCGGTCTGATATATATACTCAACACTCAGATGCAGTATATGACGGAGATCAATATCGTAGCACTCGTTATCGCACTCTTCGGGATAGTGAGTGCCTATCGAGTCATCGCATCAGGTCAGAGTATAACATGTGCCTGTATGGGTACATATTGGCAGCTCCCGATGACTCGAGTTACTATCATAGAAAATGGAGCCATGTTCCTCATGATAGCATATATGCTACTCTATCCTGCATCAATGATGAATATGTCCATGAGTGACACTATGATGATGGACATGGGAGGTAGTAGTGATGGTCACATCATGCAAGTGAATGAATCGAGTATCAACTCATCAAATATGATGAAACCAGTATCTACTCCAGCTGACGATGCTATGCGTGCCCATTGTCTCACGATGCCAGCAATGGTTGGTTGTGAGAAATATAGATAGTTCTTTTTTTATTTTTTTACCCTCAAGGGTATAGTAATCTTTTCTTATTATGGTAACCCGAAAAACTGAATCATGTACCTGTGTCAACTGCAAATGCGATCCCTGTGAGTGTACAAATAGTACATATAACAATTCCAAATCATACTCATCGAGCTGGTACAATTGGTCATCAGCTCTCCGTATTACCATAGCAGTATGGCTGATAGTAGGAGCTTTCTATCTTTGA
The DNA here is from genome assembly GCA_014377245.1 of Candidatus Altimarinota bacterium. GTDB lineage: Bacteria > Patescibacteriota > Gracilibacteria > BD1-5 > UBA2023 > JABFSX01. The sequence continues at coordinate 13,406 of JACMPX010000017.1, read as the reverse complement.
GTATCTCTCACTTCTTATGGGAAACTGTGGAATCGTGATGATGCTATGATGTATGGAGGAGGATATAACTCACGAGAAGGAGTATCAATGAAGATGCACAAGGGTATGCGATGAGACTCTGAGGCAATGAGAGAACACTGCAAGACTATGCCAGCAATGATGGGTTGTGAGCAATACCTCACTGGAACGAGTATGATGGATATGGCGAGTCCCATGAGTATGAGCATGGCAGATATGAGCATGATGATGGTAGGTAAAACTGGGGATACACTTGATAGAGCTTTTCTCGAAGGGATGATCCCACACCATCAGGGGGCAGTCGATATGGCCAAAATGATGTCAGGATCTCAGCATCCAGAACTCGTCCAGTTCGCAGCTGATATCATCGCTGGTCAGAGCAAAGAGATAAAACAGATGCAAAAATGGATGCAAGAATGGGGATATACATCGACTGGAGCAACGAGTTCTGGTACTATGATGAATATGACAGGAATGATGATACGCTAGTATTTTTTCGCAAAATTACTTTAGATCTTTTCTCTATTTCGGGAAGTAATCATTTTGCAAAAATGAGGGAATATATTATGATATAACATATGAAAATCCATAATAATCTTCCCGAAAAATGCACTCCTGAACATACTACCCTCTGACTCATCGGCGATCTTGATGGTAATATGTCGAATTTTTTGAGACACCTTCGATGATTAGAATTGATAAAAGGATGAACTATTATCGATAAACTCCTGAACAAAACACCTACATGGACTGGATGATCTATGAGACTCATTCTCAGTGGAGATATACTGGCAGATAGGTCGACTGAAGGATTCGCCATACTAAAACTCGTCAATAGTCTCCGTGAAGAGGCTGAGCTCGCTTGATGAACCATAGATGTACTAGCATGAAATCATGAAGAAAAAATGATATGATTCCTCGTCGGAAGATATGGTAATACTATCTCATTAGAAAGTCAGTGAACCAGATGAGACCATCGTGGGATAATCGAACTACTCGAATTCTGAGATAAGCAGCCATCCATACTTGCTAATATGAGAAAGACAGAAAAATGAAAAATGATACTCGATGAGATATGCAATATGAGTCTCATACTCATCCAGTGAGATACCATACACTCACATACTCCTATGAGCCGATGAATGCTCGATAGTATCTCAGCTCTATATAAAAAGCATAATCATAGTAATATATCGAGTACTATAGACCATCTCAACTCGTCCTGGAACATACTCCTCTCTCGCCTCTTACTGGAGAAGAATATAGGACCAATCGAATATCGCAAGCTCTTCATAGAATATATATACTTAGCGAAGATTTTTTTGCATCCTCTCAATGGCAGCAAAGAATCTATCATACGTAGATGATGACATCCTGATAATCGTATAGATAAAATAGTACCATATGAACATCCTGCCTATTCTATTTTCCTTGATTCTTGAGTCTATACTAACTACCATGGACATACAGATGATAAGATAGCAGTTCTAGGATTGCAACTAGTGAGTATCAATCATGGAAGAACGAGAATCAAACAAGCTATACATAGTTCTACTGATAGTGTCCAGACTACAACACAAAATAAATCGAGCACTATAGTCGATGGAGAGTAGTACCTAAAAAAAGAAAATATTATTTCTTAGGATATACGCTCCAGAACTCTGCTCTGAATTCTTCGAATTTTCCAGCAAGGATAGCTTGTCGGGATTTTTTGGCTATGAGGAGGAGATATTCGAGATTGTGTAGGGAGAGGAGGACTCATCCTGTTGCCTCGCCGACATTGATGAGATGTCTCAGATATCCGAGTGAGTATCTTTTTGAGATTTGTGTCTCATAGCCTGGTAACATCGGGATTTTTTCAGATGAGAATTTATATTTCTCGCCTCATATTTTCAGATTACCATATGAAGAAAATGCTTCTCCATGTCGACCAATACGAGTCGGTAGGACACAATCCATCATATCGATTCATCTGGCTATTCACTCGACCAGATCCTCAGGCGTCCCAACTCACATGAGATAGTGAGGCTTGTTCACTGGGAGGATCGGAGCGAGGACATCGAGGATACGATACATATCCTCCTTGGACTCTCACACAGAGAGTCCTCATATAGCGATACCTGGAGTATCGAGTGACGAGATGAATTCACAAGACTCGACCCTGAGATCATCGTAGACAACTCACTGGATTATCGCGAATAGTGTCTGAGGATAGAGTCACTTCTCGGCTCGTATTTTCTCATTTTTGAGCCACTGCTCCTGGGATCTGACAGCCCATCGGTGTGTCCGCTCCATTGCCTGTCTCGCATATTCATGTGTCGAGCCACCTGGCGCACACTCATCGAACGCCATGATGATATCAGCTCCCAGAGCAGACTGCATATTCATCACATTCTCAGCAGAGAAGAAGTGTTTGGATCCGTCAAGATAGGAACGGAAATTGACTCACTCTTCAGTGATTTTTGCGAGTGATTCATTGGATTTCTCTCTCTTGTATGTTTCGAGTTCACCACTTTTAGATGATGAATTATGCCGGAGGAGAGAGGTAGAAGTAGTACCCTTCCCAGCCTCACTTATAAGGGGAGGCGATTTTTGACTCATACCGAGTCCGAGAGAGAATACCTGGAATCCTCCACTATCGGTCAATATAGGAATATCCACATCCATAAAAGAATGCAATCCACCGAGTGCCTCGATGACATCACAGCCCGGCCTGAGATAGCTATGATAGTTGTTCACGAGCATTATCTCAGATCCGATTTCCTTCACCTGATCGATCGTAGCTCACTTTACGGCTGAGCGAGTGCCAACAGGCATGAATATAGGAGTCTCGATGACTCCATGAGGTGTCACTATTGTACCGGCTCGGGCATACCCATCAGTGGCTGAGAGAGTGAAGGAAAAATTCTCAAATTGCCCCCCTGATGAGGGTAGATTAAGGGGATTTTGCTCTGGAGTTGGTTGTCTCATAAAAATCCGAATCAAAAAATATTTGGCGATTATCAAGCGAGGCATGAGCCCGATAAGACTCTGTGCATAGCTAAAACGCATTGTATCGAGAAAAATATGTTTTGCAATCGAGTTGTACTATATACGAGCAATGAGTGATGTTGAGTTGAATCTACGAGATTGTATATCGAATACTCACTGTTCGCTAAGTGCCTCAGACATCACTCTCTTATTCTGATTCTCACTCCCATAGAGTCGTGACTGGATCAAGGCGAGAGTCATAGCGGGATCACGGAACTCTCCAATATGGATATCTGTATTTTTAGTATGCAGACTATCTTTGCCATTCATAGCTACCTGGAGGATTGCTTCGAGCATCAGCTTGATGAGGAGTTCTGGATTGTCTACAGTTTTTCATTCTGGATCGTATCGCATCGTCACTCTTTCGCGGAATCGATAGAATGAGTCTGTTCCCATATTAAGGAGTCGTCGAACTATCGGTGTTTTTGCTATTGCTTGTATGAGTCAGATTTCTTTTGCTGCTTTTTCACTATCTCAGTTGGAATCGATGATGATAGTCTCTCCATCAGGAAAAGATAATACAAAATCACCATCCGAAAGATGAGTACATTGTACTTGTGTCGCTCCATTCTCATCTGCCCAGTTCACACGTAGGGTTTTTCACTCTGGAATATTGGATATGAACTCGGCATTTCAGAGATGAGCACTTGCTATAGTTGAGTCATAGTCTTCTGGTAGAATATCATATCTGAGCAATGGATGATATGCTAGTTGCTCACTTTCGATTACCATAGCGGATGCAGCACTATAGCTATCGAGATCATTCCTGTATTCAGTCGCCTGTGTATTATATATTTGGATCTCTTTAGCAGCTTCTCAGAGACTGATCTCTCAGTCAGTGGATCATACATTTCCAACAACCTGAGGATCAGATGATAGGAGTTCCCTTCCGAGTGTTTCAGGATTGTCCAACACGACTGGAGTTATCGCAGATGCTATCTCATTTGGTAATAGTTCATCCTTGATCTCTCATTCCTGAGGATTATTTGAGATTACTATATTCTCACTAGAGTGAGATTGCTTAGCACTGAGAAATCCCTGAGCATATTGTCAGATGATAGCGTATCTCTGAGACTCTGGGATACCTTCTACATCCATTGCCGCTTGGAGTCCGAGCTTGAATTGTGATTTTTTGGATTCATCGAGTAGTATTCCTCATTTTTCTTCTGCTTTTATGAATATCTTATCAGCTATCTTTTGTATGAGATTTCTCTTTTTTTCAGTTATATCCGAGAGAGCCATCTTGGTCTCGGTGATCTTGAGTCATATGTCGGGAGAGTCTGATTTGAGTGATGGCTGATCTCACAACTCATATGATAATTGTTGCTTCAAATTAACCAAAGCAATTTGTTGTTCATAGCGTTCAGACTTTTCCATTTCTACTTTGCTCGATAGTGATATCATTCATGGTACGTAGTCTGGTACTTTCAGTCACTCAGATGCTCTATTTTTGAGAATAAGAGTACCTCATCGTTCTCCATCCATATCGAAAAAAGTCCGTATTCACGAAAATGTATGACTTGCTATTGTGTGCATATGCTTTAATCTATCACACTATTTTATTTTTTGCAAAAAACTGAATTTTTTATATGCTTTATATATCTACCTCCGATAGTACTAGTTGTATAATTATTCATTTTCTCTTTTTATTATTTTGAATCCTGCACTCACCCATATCCACGAGACGCTCCAGTCTATCAAGTCTGATATACAACGAGACATCATATGACAAGACTCGATGATCGAGAAGCTGATCATCACATTCTTTGCGGGAGGTCATGCACTCCTGGAGTGAGTCCCCGGTCTCGGCAAGACTCGGGCGATCCGTACATTTGCTCGAGTTCTCGCACTCGACACTGGTCGAGTGTCATTCACGCCTGATCTCCTCCCATCAGACCTCACGGGCAATGAGATATACAGACAACAAAAGTGAGAATTCACGATACGAAAATGACCAATATTCACCAATATACTCCTCGCAGATGAGATAAACCGTACTCCTCCGAAAGTGCAATCAGCTCTCCTTGAAGCCATGGAAGAAAAAAAAGTAACCATAGGAGACAAGACCCTCGATCTGCCATCACCATTTATCGTATTTGCCACACAGAATCCTCTCGAACATGAGGGTACCTATCCCCTGCCTGAGGCTCAGCTTGATAGATTCCTCATGCGAATTATCCTGACCTATCCGAGTGTGATAGACGAGAAACAAATATGGCTAGCTGAGTGCAGCAAACAAAATAGTATATCCGAGAAAAAAACTGACACAAACCTGAAATGAGAGGATCTCCTCGAGATGATCGACTATATTGCAAAATCAGTGAGAGTCGATGAGAATATCTACACCTATGTATCTGATATAGTCTCTTCCACGAGAGAGCTCACACAACCAAATAATTCAATTTGAATCTTGTCTTATGGTGCCTCTACTCGTGCTGGACTCGCCCTCATCAGAGCTGGTCGTGTACGAGCGGTGATGGCTGGTCGTGACTATATGCTCCCAGGGGATATCAAGTCTCTGGCTCATGATATCCTCGATCATCGCATCTGACTATCATATGAGTCTATGAGTAACTGACTCACGGCATATAGTATCACAGATAAGATACTCGAGAGTGTGAGAATACCATAAAAATATACCACTCAGATTCGAGTGGTATATTTTTATTTTTTAACAGGGCCAACCCTCTTTCTGTATATTTGCATTTGCCTCAGCAATAGCCTCGGGTCATCGATCTTTATCTGCTAATACCTTGGGATTATTATCTGCAAACATGGAGAGTTGCTGTTTTCATGTTTCGACAAAAGCTCACATTTGCTCTATAGTAAGTTTTGAGACTCCATTTTTTCACTTTTGTTTTTTATCTATATCTGAACTATCGAGATCACTGAGTGGCGTATCGCCACCCACTTTTGCTCAATCCAATGGTATCGCATCTGAATTCGCTGGATTACTTGCTGGTTCGTATTTTTCTCAGAACATAGATAGAGGTTAATATATAAAATTATATTAGCACAATAATTAATTATTGTCAAATATTAAACAACGCAAAGTTGATATCTTGCTTTCTCTCATATTTCTATACAATAGTATCCATACCTCATAACTCTCATATTCTATGTTCGATTCCCTGGCTCCCGATTTTGCATTACTACTGACTTCTGCTGGTCTATTTGCTCTTCTCAATATCATCATGATAGATCTCGTGATGAGTGGTGACAACGCTATACTGATTGGTATGGCAACAAAAAAACTCAAGTGAGCCGATCGCAAGAAGGCAATATTCTGGGGAGTAGCTGGTGCAACCATCCTCCGTATTATATTCTCCCTCGGTGTCGTATGGCTGATGCAGATACCAGGACTCGAGTTCCTAGGCGCTATCCTACTCCTTTACGTAGTATGGAAATTCTATCGTGAGATCCGTGCTCATGATCACCACGAAGAGTGAAAAGAATGAGGGGCAACATTCTGGACTGCCATACAGACGATCATCATCGCCGATGTCGTGATGAGTCTAGACAATGTCCTCGCCGTGGCATGAGCAAGTCATGGCAATATCGTGAATCTGATCATTGGACTCGTCTTCTCGATTATACTCATGGTCATCGCATCATCATCCATAGCCAATCTTCTGGTCAAATATCCGAGTATCCAATGGGTCGGACTATTTATCATCTTATTTACTGCACTCGATATGCTCGAGAAGTGACTCGGCAAGGCACTCTCAGGCGATACGATCTACGGGATACCTGAATCAAGCATCTTCACGATGCTCTTGATTGTGGTAGTAGGATGATTCGCCGTACTCCAGACCAAATACCTCAAAACGGATCATTCATCCTTCTCTGATTGGGCAGCCGCGAATGGGAAAGCTCTGATGGTCTCTATATTTCTCCTCCTCATCCTCATTGTCAATTTTGGGAGCTACGTTAGTGATTTTATGGACAATCATCATGGCTATATGTATGGATTTATTATGATATGTGTACTGGGTATACTCGAAATAGTGAGAATATGAAAAGGAAGTGAGGAAGATAAACTCATTTCCAAAAATATTGGGAAATAAGAGATTAATATAGTTTTTCTTGATTCCAATCAACTTGCTTTGGTTTATCTGTAGAGATCTCATGTACGTCGCACATCACCTCGAAATACATATTTATAATTTCTCTGAATTTACCAGAATAGAGGACTGGACATTTATATACAGGTCGAGATATTGGGATACCGAGCAATAGCTGAGAGACGTCATACTCTGGATCAAAAAATAATCCTTCCCATCCATCGTAGTCAGGGTCACTCGCTATTATATTCGCTCGTTCCATTGCAGTACTGGCGAGTTGCTGAGCCTGGATATAGGGGAATATTTTCTCTCCAGCAGTACTATTGTCTGCATGTAGTACAGCCCGTTTCATAAATGCATGAAATGTTTTGAGTCAGCCAACAAGTTTTTCTATTCGAACTGGATCAGATTCAATACTACCAAAATATTTTCTTCCAAAATCTTCCAAAAACTTTCACACCTCTTCTGTGAGATCCTTATAGGTTCATGGATCTTCTTCCATTATACTTATTCTTGCATTCAAATAAACTCGCAATTTTGCTAATTGAGTAGCATACTGAAATATTCGATACGCATATATCGCCTGTTCTTTCTCCGGGGAATCAATACATAATTCTATTCCATCTTTCAACTGACGAAACAATCATGATATAGCCTGTGCTCTATTTGATCAATTTAGTCATTTATCGGGATCAGTAGCATCTGTATTATGTGAGTATGGGCATTGTATCATGAGAGGAGTATAACATACTAACATCAAAGAAACAAATAATCCACTCAATGAGCGGATTATTAATTTTGGATTAGTCTCTCATCGCTAGTGCAATCACCTCAGCGACACCTTTATCCAGAGCATCTGGGAGGATATTATTATCAGTTGGACTCTGGACATATGATGCAAGTGCTTCTGCGGCTCTGATTTTCATCTCATCGGTGATTTGTCTCTTACGATACCTGAGAACTCAGGCAAATATACCAGGAAATGCGAGGACATTGTTTACTTGATTGGGATAATCAGATCGACCCGTTCCGATGATACGAGCCCCTGCTGCTTTCGCGATCTCTGGCATAATCTCTGGAATTGGATTCGCCATAGCGAATATGATAGAGTCACTCGCCATAGTACGTACCATTTCCTCAGTCAGTACACCTGCTGCTGATACACCGAGAAATACATCTGCCCCCACCATAGCATCCGCAAGAGTACCCATCATATTGTCTCGATTGGTGAATTCTAAGAGTTTTTGTTTCGAGATATCGAGACCCACACGACCTGAATGGATGATTCCCTTGGTATCACAAGCAATGAAGTGCTGTACTCCGTAGAGATGTAGGAGTTTGCAGATAGCGACTCCTGCAGCGCCAGCACCATTGAGAACTACTCGGATATCTTCTTTCTTCTTTCCAGTTACCTTGAGTGCATTGATGAGGCCTGCGAGTACGACTATAGCTGTCCCATGCTGATCATCATGCATCACTGGGATATCGAGTTCAGCCTTGAGGCGTTCCTCGATTTCGAAACATCTCGGAGCTGAGATATCTTCGAGATTGATTCCACCGAATCCATCGGCAATATTTTTGACGGTGGAGATGAACTCTTCAGTATCTTGAGTTGAGATAATAATAGGGAATGCATCGACTCCAGCGAATTCCTTGAAGAGTACACACTTCCCTTCCATCACAGGCATAGAAGCTCTATGTCCGAGATTCCCGAGTCCGAGGATCGCAGATCCATCAGATATCACCGCAACAGTTCGAGACTTGAGAGTATAGTCATACATCTTCTCAGGATCTGCCGCGATCTCTCGACATGGCTCAGCAACACCTGGAGAATATGCCCATGAGAGATCATCTCGACTTTCTATATGGACAATAGCCTCTGTACGGAGTTTTCATTTATATTTTTTATGGAGTTCGATAGATTTCTGGAAGTAGTCAGTCATAGATATATGTGTTAATAAGTATAGAGAATTATAGAAAAAATGATACAGAAAGCAAAAGAAAATGAGACTCTATCTCATAATAAAAACCAATAAAAAAACCTCTCAAATTGAGAGGTTTTTAGGGAAGTACCCGAGAATTAGTTTGCGTAAAATGCTGCGACAATGTCGCTAGCCGCCTTTCCTCGAGATACACCTGATGATTTTCGAGCTACTGTATCTGCGTTTCCGGTCTTCTTGATTGCAGAGATGAGTTTTTCGATCTCACCTTGACTGATAGTATCATTTGGACGGAAGTTGGCATTATTTGTATTCACCCAACCCATTGATACACCATAGTTTACGTATACAGCGAGTGTATTCGTAGTTGGAAGATCTCCGAATTTCTTGGTTACTTTTACTGGAGTCGTATATCCGTTGGCAAAAGAGAGTAGTTTGATGAACTCACCACGAGAAATAGAACGGTTTGGAGCTATTGTAGTTGTATTATTCATGACACCTGCTTGGATAAGTGTCTCAATAGCTAGTCTGAATGGATGGTTTACAAGATCTTTTGCTATGATATCCTTGTTAAGACCGAGAGCTTTACCAGGAGGCATCCCACTGGATGCTAGGATCCCAGTTGAAGATGCATTTCTAGAAGGAGTTCCACCACCATTACTATTTCCACCACCATTACCATTAGATGGAGGAGTACAATTATAACCATATCCATAACCATATCCAGATGAATATCCGAATGCACCAGAACAGTTCTGTCCTGATTGGATGGTCGTATAGAATGTAGAGAATACACCTGATACTATACTGAGACCGAGAGTTGCGGCAACGGTACCGAGTGCGAGAGCACGAGGTGTCGAGAATCCAGAAGTATTGAAATTCATGAAAAAATAAATTAATTATAATAGTAACCAGCCTCAGGTGACCAAACCAGAGAATTACTTTTAATTATAAGAATTAAAATATAAAGTCAACGATTTTCTGTGATTTTATGGTGATTTTATATTATTTATTGTCTCGAATGCCTGATGCTGTGAGACCGAGAATCGCTACGTCTGAGCACATTGACAACCGCAATAATAGAAAAAATTAGTACAATCATCAGAGTAACCATAAAAGATCTGATATATAATTCAGGAGTCATCATAGTCTGATTATGCAAATAGAGGAGTAGCATAGCACCTACTATCAGAGACACTATATTCACTACATATATGCCCTGGGCAACAGCGATCTTCATCCAGAAACTCACCCATACAAATAGTATACAAAATGCATAGAAATATGGAATCAATCCCTGATACTCGGAGAATACAGGATTGATAGCCGTCAACACATATACGCCTGCAAATCGAAAGAGAATATAGCCGACTATCGAGCCAGTTATCAACAGAGATACTGAAGCTGCGAGATCAGGGCGGGTCCAATTCGGGTGAGAGAGTCTCGGATAATACACAGTCTCCACTGAGAGTGCGATGAATATCACGAATTTCATCATCACGGATACGAGTGCATACTTGCCTGCTATAGCTGGATCGAGGAGTCGATTCACGAGAATGAGATCTAGGTTCTGGAAAAGTGCGAGGAGAAAAGCCAAGAGAAAAAAATGAAATAACTCAAGACGTCTCTCATAAAATAGTCCTATCACCTGCGTATGTGTAAGTAGTATTGTACGTCTGTCTCATCTGATCGATCTATCTATCCACACTACGATGGTGAGTGTTGCTACGAGTGCCGCGATGATGAATCCTCCGATAGCCCCAAATATGCCGAATCAAATCAATACGAGTATCCATCCGAACAAGAGCTTGCCGAATGATGTCAAAATAGAGTAAAGAGAGAGAAATCAAAAATTGCCCCTTCACTGCAACCAAGATCCTGGTGCAATAGCAAAAAAAGAAATAGGGATAATGAGTCCGATGAGTGCTACCATGAGTGGACTCCCTATCAAGAGAAGAGAATCAATCCACCAAATACACGGAAGATAGATACAATATATCCCGATACCCATAATTGCAAAAACTCGTTCAGAACTGAGATATAATTGTCTCATTTGCTCTCTATCCTCATGAGAAAATGCCCGAGTCAGATACAGTGAGAATCCAGCAGTTATAGTGGCTAGGATAGTGAACATACCTGCGAGACTCTCGAACCGAGCAAAGTCTAATATACTGAGGTAGTGACTCATGATCGGATGATACAGATATGATGCTACCCCACCCAAGAGAGTGGAGAAGATGATCATGGATATATTTTTGAGTTGTTGCATAGACCGTTAGCGTGGATAAGAGGAAGAGGGTATCTGGTAGAGCATATAGTCATTCTCAGATCTCTGGAGTATCAATGAGCCGGATTGTTCGATGGTCCTCAAGAGCGTCTCCATATCAGTCGAGCTCGCACAGCCCCGCATGAGAAATATATGAGTGAATCTATGATTCTGAAGGAGGCTGATATCTCAATTTTTCAGGAATTGCTCGATATCTCAGGTTTGTGGAGTCTGTGAATTGGAATAGAGGATATCAGATACCTCGATATTATCAGAAGATACTACAGGAAGTGGTGCGAGGAGTCCCATGATAGGATTGGAAACTGTAGGTCGTCAGATCCAGCTACATCCGATATACGAGTGCCATGGGAGTGCGAGTATCCGACCTGAGAAACTCGGCAATATCTCTGAACGCAAGTCTGCGAATGATACAGGATATACGGTAGTCCTCAATTGTCCATGATATCCGAGTAGGGGTCCAGGCGACCAAGTGAGGAGTAGGAGTGACAGAATTACGATGATAGAGACTCGCAGGATTCGATCTTTTCCTGATTTTTGCAGGAAGTATCCTAGTCCGACGATCAATCCTATCCCCTCAACTAGCATGAGGAGTCAGATCCATTTCTGTGGTTCTCTATATCCAGAGAAGAGCGGGAGATACTCATATCCCCAATTCATCAGAGGTACTGTCATAGGAGATGCGATACCTATACCGAGAATCAGACTCACGAACCCAACGATCAGGAGAGATAGACTCAATTTCCTAGAATATTTCCAGAGCTGCATATACCCGATAGCTACGACAAGGAGTAAAAAGAAACCCGCGATATACCATAGAGAGGACAAAAATCCAACATTGACATAGTGATTGCCATATCTCTCACCCCAGAATCCGTAGAGCAATATATTGGTGGAGAAGATATCGAGTGGATCGATGGATTGTGTGCGGAATGCATCCAGATTGGCACTAGAGAAACTCGATATAGAGGCCACAGAATTCGTATATCCAAAATATGGAGCCAGTATCCAATTCGCGTTCATCACGAGGACAATCAAACCCGCAAGTACTACATATCCCACCGATCTCCATGAGCGAACCGAGAATATCACATACAGGGCGAATATGAGTACGATCATATACGAAGCATGCGGCATCACTATGAATGCGAGTCCAGCGAACACACCAGCTACCACTATACGATGAGCAAAAAATAGAAAATATATCACATATCCCAGCAAAAAAGTCCCAAGAGCAATAGTCGGTTGCACCATCATACGCTCATAGATATACGGATTGATGAGCATAAATATCCCACCAAATACTCCGAGTATACTCCGATATCTAATATACCCGAATCGATCCCCTACCCATCTCGCCATGAGTACTCAGAGATATGCACCGACTATGAGAATCATGATAAAAAATCACTTTGATACTATCTCTGTACCCAACAATCCCGATAGAGAATTCAAAATAGGAAATATCACTGGTTCACTCCAGTTGATAGCGGCATGCGGAGTGAGAACATAGTCGAGGAGGATGATACTCCCTGGAGACCAGAGAGCTGATCCAACGATAGCAAGTATAGTTATGAAGAGGATGATATAGGTCATATGGAGCCTGATTATAGGATTTTCTCACATTTTGCAACTGGTCATTGCCTCATCCTCTGTCGCCCTCTCACTCCATTCACCACGAGATACGCGATACAGCCCAATAGAGTAATCCCTGAGAAGGTGAGTCAAGAGTAAAAAATGGAACTAACAAATTTAGTATTGCAACAACTTCTGCGTAATTAGAGTCGAAGAAATTGTGACCGTGTATGGAAAGAAGATAACCTGTACGCCTATCTTCGAAAGTTCTTTTTCTATCATTATCCATTTTTGTGTTCCCTGGGCATCACTTCCCTTGAATATGATATCGAATTTGAGTTCCTTTTGTTTTTTGAGAGTATAGTCTACAAAAGCACTATCTTCGAAAGAATCAGCATCATGAAGAATGACACTATCTACAACATTAATACTCTCAATTATTTGTACCCTATCATTATATGGAATTACAGGATATTTTCATTTTGCCAAAAATGT
>JACMPX010000003.1 GCA_014377245.1 Candidatus Altimarinota bacterium | reverse complement strand
TGCGTTTCACATTCTTTTTACTACACTGAGTTTTAGTATTTATTCACTTATTCACCTACCTATGATACGAATCTCACTCATCGCTATGATGATGATCCTCCAGGCAGCAGTTCTCTCGACTGTATCTGCTGAAACAGGTACGACTACGGGTACTAATACCCCTACTGCGACGACTCAGTCTAGTGAGAAGCCACTTCTCCTGAGTACTGTGACAGTTTCTGATGCGAGTCATGTATCTCTCCTGTTCAATCAGGCTATCCGTATTGACTCACTCCGAGTTCGTATCATCGATCAGTCAACCAATGAGAGTGTGAAAGTACTATCTATTACTGGTGCACTTGATCCTATGACAGCGGTCTTAGAGACGAGTACATCTCTAACGGCTGGTGCCTCATATGTTCTCACGATCACATCAGCTCTCTCGACAACTGATATGACTATCAAGGCAGGTATCGACTCAATACGAGAATTCGCAGTTCCTGTAACAGTGAAGTGAGCAGTTCTCAATGCTCCAACCAACCCTAATGCTGTGATCGTTGCAACTGGTACAAGTATCAGTCCAAAACCTACAATGACTCAATCAGGTACAGTCAAATCTACAGCAACTGGTGCAATGGTGATATCACAAGATACAAAATCACTCCCTGCAACAGGCACTCCCACTACAGTGTTGATATTATTAGCTGCTGTTTCTGCACTCGCACTCCTTTTGATGCGAAAGAGAGCATAGCTCACTTTCTTCTAAACCGAGAGTTATCTCGGTTTTTTTGACACTTATACCGTATGCAGAAAAAAAGTATCGATACCACTCTCATGTTTCTTATCCTAGCGCTCGTCATATTCGGAATGGTTATGATTAGTTCAGTGAGTGTATACTCGTCGTTCAAGGTGACATCTCGTATGGTTGCAGCAGGGAGTCTCGGTGAGACTCAGAATTATTTCTATCTTTTGAGGACGATGTTTAATGTGGCTATGGGAATAGTAATCATGGTAATATGCTCAAAGATCCCATACCAATTTTTCGAGAAATTTGCTCGTCATATTTTTATTGCTGGATTCATATTTCTATCTCTGGTATTCATCATTGGTACTGAATATAATGGGGCGAAGGGGTGGATCGATATCCCAGGATTACCATCACTTCAGCCAGTTGAGTTCATGAAGTTAGGACTCATTATTATTCTTGCTTATTTTTTGAAAAAAAGACGAGCTATGATCGCAGATATCTATATGTGATTTATACCATATTTTTTCTATGTTGGACTCGTATTCTTGCTACTCATATTTCAGCCAGATTTTGGCTCTATATTGATCCTTGCTCCAGTTACTATCGCTCTCTACTATGTATGAGGTGGTAATATCAAATACATACTATTGGCTATCTTTGTTGCACTTATCGGAGCTATCAGTATATACGCTATAGGTAAAGTAGCACCAAAAACGGGAGTCGGATATATATCTCAACGTATTGACAACTTTTTCAGGAATAGTCATAGCATCGTAGAGACAAACAATCGAGATGATAAGGACTACCAAATGAAACAATGACTCATAGCTATTGGATCAGGTTGATTTTTTGGATTGGGATTCGGAAAATCTATACAGAAATTTGGTTATCTACCTGAAGTTCAGGGTGATTTCATATTCTCAGTGATTGTCGAAGAGCTCGGATTTTTTTGAGCAATCATCCTTATCACGATATATCTCCTCATCACGTATAGATGATTCCTGATTGCGAGATCAGTGAAAGATCTATTCGGGAAATATCTTGCATTAGGTATAACTATATGGATACTCGTACAAGCCTCGATTAATATTGGAGTCAATCTAAATATAGTACCACTCACGTGAGTGACACTCCCATTTGTTAGCTATGGTGGATCGTCACTACTATCTCTCATGATCGCTGTTGGTATCCTCCTCTCTATATCTCGAAATGCAGAGTATAAGCCACAGAATCTGTCAGATATCCTCCATGCAAAACGAAGAGTAATTTTCTAAAAAATCACATTCTAGTAATTATATGGGGAATTGTTATACATCTCTATGTTCGACAACTCCATTCTTGTATTTACCTGTTTCATCGGCCTCTTGCCAACTGATTGCATTCACTGGGCAGGCAGCAATGGAGTCATCTACATCTCGATTTTCATAATTCGCAAGTGATTTCACACAAGAGAGTCCATCATCATCGAACTCAAATACATCACCAGAAATAGCAGTACAAGCACTACATCAGATACAAGTAGAATTGACATGAGGTTTTTTGATTGTTCATTTTAGAGAACTGATCTGACTATCGGAGAGCATATTATATTATTGGGTTATTGCTTGCATATTGTATCAAAATCCTTATCATTCGCAAGACTTTTTCTTTTTTATGGCTACTATTTGACTTAATCTCGTCAACTCTTCTCGACTGCCGAGTGTTACAATTTTTGACTTTGCAATCCGATTTTTGCTTATTTTTCTCCCATTCTCCTCATTTGTATCGGTATTTTTGACTTATCAGATCGGTATCCAAGGGGCGTCTTTCATTAAAGAATTGGCTCTGATAATAGCAGCAACAGCACTTGTGTATACATATCTAATGAGTTATCTCTGAGATAGGAGATACCTCCTCAAGCTGACAATCATAGACTACTTGATAATTGCATATATGGCTATCATGGTCAGCATTACTCTGACTACAACAGGGATTCGCTGACTGATCTATTGAGGAAGATATGATTTTTCTTTTCTCCTCACTTTCATGATCGCATATCATGGATTTCCACTACTCACTCGTCCTATTTCTTATTATCTCCGCATTTTCCTCATCTCAGCGGGTAGTATGTTGTTCATCAGTGGACTACTCAAGTGGCCACTTAATGAAGAAATTCTCTTATATTTCGGGTATTCAGGTAATCCTTCAGCTTGGGACTTTGGTGGTGCTCCTCCCATATTTCATGGGATAGATGGTGCTAATGTACGTAGATTTCAAGGTTTGCTTGATTGACCCAATACAATGGGGGCATTCCTCATAGTATTTAGCGGTATATTTGCTTATTTTGTGAGATTTCGACGTGAGTGGTACTACGCTATTGCCATAGTTCTCTTATGACTTTTTGTTATGGTGTTCTACACTTATTCGCGTAGTGCTCTCCTTGCTATAACTCTCTCATATTTCATAGTGATCGTCATGACGATATGATCACTCTGGAAGTTCTATCGAGTACAGTTCATATCTACACTGCTCATATTCACAGTTTTCACTGCTATAGTATGAGTCCTCTACTACGACCGTGCTGCTGCAATCGTAGGGAGATCTGGATCAACACTCGGACATACAGAGCGGATGAAGGTGGGAATCAATCGAACTCTATCTCATCCACTCGGACAATGACTCGGTAGCGCTGGTCCAGCATATCGCTATGTGATGGATTTATCTGATGGTAAATCCAATAATACGGACGAAATAGACAGATTCTACATACCAGAGAGTTGGTATATACAACAATTCATTGAGTGAGGATATGTTGGGGGTCTAATATTTCTTAGTATTATGTTAGTACTATTTCTTTCACTCTTGGCAGTTCATCCTATACTAGGCGCTCTGTTTGCTGGTGTAGGAATTATGAATTTCTTCTTGCACACATTCGAGTCTAGTGTTGTTTCGCTTTTACTCTTTCTACTTATCTGACTCCTACTCGCATACAACAAAAATGCTAGAAAATAAACCAATTCACATAACATATATATGACGACTTGTTTCAGAAAAAGGGATAGATATTGTCCTAGCTTGTATTAGAAGGTGAATATCAGAAAAGAGGAATATCATCTGGCATATCTGTTGAGATGGGGAAAAAATAGATGAATTCAGAAAAATAGAAAAGTATGAAAAGTCAGAAATCAATATATATGGACATATTGACAGAGAAAAAATTTATCAAGTGCTAGATGTAACAGATCTTGTACTGATGCCATCATTGTTTCTTGAGACATTTGGACTGGTAGCACTAGAGACACTTTCTCGTAGTGTGGCAGTATGTGGATTTGCCCGGGGAGGACTCAATGAGTTCATACATCCGACACTCGCACTCGAGTCGACTGACCCGGTGAATTCATTTTTTAGGATTCTAGATAACCACTTGTTCCCACTTATCGATGTATCTCAGTTTTCATATGATCACTGGATAGAACAACTCAAGCTACTGACAATATGAATGCATCGTATACTCCTCGTGACTGACTATACTGAGTTTGTCTGAGGTACTGAGCAATATGTTGGATTACTTGCCGACTCACTTCGTAGTATCGGGAAAACAGTAGAAATATATGGGTATGGATGAAGATTGACTCGATGGACTCGTATCTGGCTGATGATGTTGACTCCATTTGGATTCTGGAGAGGATGGAGCCTATCTACGCGTATCAAAAAAACACAACCAGATCTCATCTGGATGCACTCAATCCTACGATATATTGGTCCGTACTGACTTTATGCGATCAGAGAGACTCAGTGTAGAAAATATATAACACATCATGACCTCTGACTCATATCACCATATCCGAGTCAGATATATAGTGAAGTTAATATACCAAAGAGCTCGAGTCTCTGAGATTGGATTAGTAAAGATATCAGTATTTTTGCTATTTTATCTATTGGACTGAAGTGGGGGTTGGCATCTTGGGCATGGTCACTATTGGGACGAATGGATGCTACAAATATTCTACCATCACCATGGATGCAATCCCATTTTAGCAAATATACTCAGCATATTCCAGTCATATTCCCTCATACAAGCAAAGAATTTCTTACTGTCAAGGACTAAATATTGACTCTTTACACCAAAAACATACCATTTTTCTATTCATTTTCTACAATACGATGTCTACAAAAAAAGGATTCACACTCGTTGAGCTTATGCTAGTTGTTGTTTTGATTGGTATATTTTTTACCATGACGAGCTATATGACCAATAATACTCGGGTCTATCAGACGAAGGCTGAAAGATTCGCAAATGATATATATGATACTATTCGTAGCGCTCGCAACAATATGATCATAGGTCGGGGAGTCCTCTCTTGAACTACTATGGTAGTAACTAATGAGAGAACTATCACTGTGACGAATACATGACTCATCACTACATATAAGTATAATACCACCAGTGCTGGAACTGAGAAAACACTCGTATCACCTTACTATGACCAGGACGCTCAATACAAGATCACGGATATAGCAATATCATCTTGAGGTATTCTCAATGGCAATGTACCAATCTGGGATAGAACTGGATCAACACTATCGAGTGTAGGAATTATTATAAATCCAAACTCACAAATCACTATGACTGGCATTGGGACACCAGTTATTCCCTCTAATTCTATACGAACTATCAAGATCACTGCAGGATATGCGTGATTCGAACAGTCTATTGTCATCGATCGAGTATCTGGAACTGTAGAGACTCGCAAAAGCAGCGAAGACTAGTCTATAGCACAATCCCAAGTGATCATCTGACTTTCTGAGTTCTTATCTGAGACTCTCTGATCCAAGATGAGTGAGTGATGAGAGCGTATTGAGTCGAGTACAGCATATATACTTTCATTTGACTCAACATGTACGAGTGCTGACCTATATTCTTTCACACCAGGGAATCCATGAAGATATTGTACGAGGTGCTTGCGAGCTTCCATCATGCCATGTCGTCACTTTACTTGCCAGAGGAGATCTCAGTGTTGTTGCATCGTATCAAGTATTTCTCTGAGCGTCGGAGTGTATCAATCTGGGAGAAAACACCAAGGATTACCAAAACTTGCTCGACCGATCATGAATCAGTCTAGATTTTTGAGTCCGTTTGGGTGTCATATCTTGTCTATTCCGTCTTCATAACTCATTATATCTCCGTTACAGATAACTGGTATAGATATATGCTGTTTTAGGTCATAGATCCCAGTGAGGTCAGCCCTACCAGTGAATGCTTGCTTATAGGTACGACCATGGACCGAGATCAGACTTGCTCCAGCTCCCTCGAGTCATTTTACGAAGTCTACAAGGAGATCAGGATTTTCCCAGCCGAGACGAGTTTTGACAGAGATTGGGATTTTTACAGCTTTTACCATCTCAGATACAATAGAGAATGCTGTATCACGATTGATCATTAGGGATGAGCCATGACCACTCTTTACGACTTTCTTAGCTGGACAACCCATATTGATATCTATGCCAGTGATACCATATCACTCGATTATTTTCGCAGCTTCTGCGAACATTGCCGGATCTTTACCGAATATCTGGATAATGAGTGGATATTCAGTCCTATCGTGTGTCAATGCTCTTCTCTGGAGTTCTTTGGAGTGAACAAGGCCATCAGCTGAATAGAATTCTGAGAATACTACTGTATTTGGTGCAATTTTTTTTACTATCTGCCTATATGGACTATCACAGTACCCATCCATTGGTGCGAGAGCAGCAATAGGTCATCGAGATGCGAGATCAGCCCAAAAGGTATTTTTCATAGAAAGTGGTTCCTGTAATTCCTCTCGAGTACTCGAGAGGAATCCAGCGTATAAAAGAAATCTATATAGTGTCATCGATCCTGGGACAAGTCCGGGATGACAGAAAACATAGAGGATTAGATAATTCGGGTATGTTTATATCCAAAAATAAGGAAAAATCCAATTTTTCTCTTATTCGAAATATATAAAACGCTCTCGTCAATATTTTTATTTGGCTTTTTTTCTCACAATAGGGTATATTGTCTCTATATCTCAGACAAATACAAATATGACTACAAATCCCAAAAATAAAAAAGAAGAAGCGAGATCTGTACTCTTGCGTCATCTTGGCCTCCCAAAGGGTACACGAGCCACAGTGATCTCATATATTCGTGATCCTGAGATCTCATCTTTTATATCCATCGCTTGCAACTCGATCGGAGTCACCCTTATCACAGAGATCGATAATATATCTCTCTCAGGAGCTGATATCTGGATCACTGATCTACTCGATGAGAGTATACCATTCTTGACTCTTGCTCAAAATAGAGTAGTTCCAATAGTTCCAGTATCAAGCTCCAAACAATTCTCCGAGTTCGACCCCATGCGATTTGAGGGGAATGCATTCATATTCCAGTCTGTGGATCAATTCCAGATATTCGAGAAACTGGTTCGAGCCCTCGAGAATATGAGATATGCAGGGGACAAGCGGATACTCCTTGCGAATGTAGAGAAGATGGTATAATAGATATTCTAAAAATCCTAGATAAATTATGTAGGTTTTTTATTCACTTGTTTCAAAACCTTGTGCCTTGAGCATTTCAACAAGGGTTTTTCTTTTTAGTTGTCCTGAAATAAAATGAGTGTGTACATGTTCTACACTTCTTTCGCTGATTGATTCACGCGTGAAAGAAAAATATGAGTCTCCATTGTAGAATTTTTCTATGAAATCATAAGATTCATGAAGTTCACTGTATTCTGTGTTTGTGATCTCATGAGAAAAACAAGCATGACGAATAGGTATAAGCATAAGATGCTTGGCTCAATGCGTGTAGGGATATAGATTGTAGATGATTGCCCAATAATATCATTTCCAGAGTACTCGTTCATTGGTTTTGAGATCAATACAAAAAGGACAATCTTCTTTTCAGAACATCTCTTTACCCGCGAGTTTCTTTTTGAGATCAGCCCGAGTTCAGAATTGTGTATCGATATTTTTCATCAAAAACTATGCATTAAACACTATATTCTCCGCTTTATCAGTAAATAATACTCCATCGAGATGATCGATCTCATGTTGTACGATGCGGGCGGCGACTAACTCCAGTCTGAGTGCGTACTTGTGTCCCTCTGGATCGATGAATGCTATCTTGATCCAACTCCATCTCGCTACATCACCAGTTTCTCATGGCACTGAGAGGCATCCCTCTTCTCATTTCACTTTGTTCTCTGCATGATCGATGATCTCAGGATTGACCATGGCGATCACACGATATGACTCATCATCATAGCTCTTCATGAGAGATACGACGATGAGGCGCTTATTCACGCCAACCTGTGGAGCTGCGAGACCCACACCTCCATTGTCAGGATTCTTGATATATTTGACCATACTGTCCGCGAGTGCTCTATATTGTTTGAGCTCACCAGGCTTTATCGTATCAGATACACTGCGTAGGATCTCATTATCATCTCATGTTTCTATTTTTAGTTTTGGCATTATGTTTAGTTAGTATATCTCGAGAAAAGTATAAATGGTAAAAGTACAGTAGAAAATCTAATTTTTATTTGAATAATAACCAATTTCTCATAAAATTCAAGGGTCTTTTTCTATTATCCACATTATGCTCACATTTCTCCGTCAGTTCATCCCTCTGGATTCACCAATTCGCCTCACGTATCACTATATCCGTGGAGTCATAGCGTTCTGGCTCTCAGGGAATCCCACCCGAGATATGATAGTAATCGGAGTGACAGGAACCAAGTGAAAAACTACGACGACCAACCTCATAGCACAGTGACTGCAAAAGTCATGAAAGAAAGTTGCCATGTTCTCGACTGTCAATATATCGATCAATGGAGAAGTCGAGGATAATAATATGAAGATGACGACTCCATCTCCATTTATTCTCTGGAGTTGGCTCCGGGAGGCAAGAGATGCAGGTTGTGAGTATGCAGTTATCGAGACATCCTCACATGCTCTGTACTTCCACCGTGTACATGGTCTTCGCTATGACGCTGCTGTACTGACGAATATTGCCCAAGATCATCTCGACCTCCACAAGACGATGGATAATTATGTAGATACTAAGATGCAGTTATTCCGTAATCTGTACAAGAATGGTATCAAAAAATGAACTCGCAAGGTTGGTGTCGTCAACATCGATAGTGAATATTCTGATAGATTTCTCTCTCGAGACATCGTCGTAGACAATCTTTATACCGTGTGATTCTCAGCCTCTGCACAGATACGAGCTGAGAACGTGACAAATACTGACTTCACTACTGAATTCGATGTACGTATTCCGTCGAATCAGTTTCATCTCACGTCGCGATTGCCGGGTAATTTCAATATATCGAACATTCTCTGTGCTGTTGCTATTCTCATGTCTCAGAAGATAGATATTATTACGATCCAGGCCTTGATTGCTGAATTCGCTTGTGTTCCAGGACGCCTCGAGGAGATTGTCAATACACGAGGAGCCAAGATCTATGTCGACTATGCTCATACTGAGGATTCTCTGCGGAGCGTCCTCGATACACTCAGGCAGATGTCTACGACTCAACGCATCATCACAGTATTTGGGGCTACAGGTGACCGAGATCGTACCAAGAGACCTAAAATGGGTAAAGTAGTCGATGACCTCTCTGATATTGTCATTCTCACTGATGATGACACATATACTGAGGACTCACTCCGCATTATCCGAGATGTCACTGAGGGTATAACTCGTCGTGAGGGTGAAGGATTCTGGATTATACCATCCCGCGAAGACGCTATCCGTGCTGCCTGTATTATGCTCCGACCTGGAGATGTCCTTATCGTAGCAGGGAAGGGAGCTGAAACAGTACAAGTCACTCAAAAATGAAGCATCAAATGGAATGATCGAAAAGCTATCGAAGGTATCCTCATGGAGATAGAGGCTCAGATTATGATTTAATTGGTGATTTTTTCGTTGTTTTATTTTTTTCTACTGAATTGGAGGAATGTGAGTCTGCAGAGTTTCTATAGCTTTGATATATAACTCGTCCGATTGCAGCCATCGGTACTGCGAGAATGATGCCGAGTATCCCTCAGAGTGTTGCTCCAGCAATCATAACTATGAATACGAGGAATGGAGAGAGATCCAGTGAACGACTCATAACATATGGAACCAAGAAATTATTCTCCACTTGTTGTATTATTAGATAGAGTACGATTATCACTATAGCAATCTTCCACGATATCCCAAGACCGATGATGAGTGCTGGGATGAGTGCAAGTATCGGACCAATATATGGGATGAATTCCATCACACCACTGATGATAGCTAGTGTGAATGTCTGCTCAGTATCAAATCCAAAAATAAACTGAGCAATAGTGAGTCAGATATACGTGATGAGAAATATACTCAGCGATAGTATGAGCATAGCTTTGATCCAGGAATTGAGTGTATGTTGTATCTCCCGATAGTGTCATATAATATATGACTCTACGGTATCAGGTAATATATCTAGGATAAATTGGCCAATACTTCGTCTCTCGAGTACCATAGAAAAAGTCATTACTGCAATCAGTATCCAGTTAAAAAAAACCCCTCCAACACTCGATAAGATCGAAAATCATCCACTTGTAAGTGATCAGAGTTGCGTAGTAATAATTGACTGTATATTTCCAGCATTGTCCTTGATGAATGAGAGTGTTTGGTCGATATTTTTCTCATTAAATAGAAATAGTATAGACCTCTCAATATATGGACTGAGTCCAAATCAATTGATCCCCTTCGATGCATATATCGACTGTGCCTGGTTAGACCAAGTGACTACCGTCGTAACAGTCTCACTCACATAGTTGATAATAATAGGTATGATCGTACTTACTACTATAGATCCTATTATCATCACAATGAGGTATACTCCTATGATTGTCAGACTCGCATGGACTCATCGCCGCTCCATGATATCGATTAGAGGTGTTATAAGGATAGTGATGAATCCTGAGATCAGGATGACAACGATGAGTGACTCTATCCTATATAGGATATATCCTATAGTGAGTATAGTAATAAGAATGAAGATCTTTTTGATCCAGAGGGTGAGTTCAGTTGACATATCAATAGTATAAAAAAAATCCTAAATTTTGCAATCTAGAGATTTTATTCGAGTGTCTTTTTTCTTTTTTCGATGGTAAATATCATATATTCTAAATATCCAGTGAGTATATCTTTGCTTTCAGGACTCATTTCAGACCTTTCTAGTTTTTGCCTGCGGAATTCAAGAGTCTTTTGTATACCAGAGTAGATATCTATTCTGACTTTTGGATTTGGATTTATTTTTTCTATGCTGAGATCCATATTTTTGAGTATTTTATTTCCTTGGAATTTATATACTTCGAGTATTATTTTTTGTGCATTTTGTTCTTTTTTCCTATCTTCGATAGTATTTTCAGTAGTGATGGTATCATCTGTTTGTGTTGATATAATCTTATTTGTTACGTTACCAGATCCTATCAGATTCGATCCTGTAGCAGCAAAAGAATCGCTCGTTATAAGTGCGATAATAGTGGTAGCAAAGATGACAATAAGTCGTATGTAGAACATAACAAAAAGATGATACCAATAATTGTAAAAAAGGCAATAGGCTATGTGCGAGTTTTGTGTGAAGTCGCTAGACGTAGTTACGGATTACTTCAATTCCATGATTAGTCCACTTCCCAAGAGAACAAATATCACCACAATATACGAGCATCTCAGCACCCGATGATCGCTCACTCTCTGTACCAACATCGATAACGATACCATCAATAAGAGGCTTCTGATAAACGAGATCAAGATTATACACAGGGAGATTCGTGAGGAGCTCTGAGTAAGAAATAGTATTTTCGAGATCGAGATTATCGAATCCCATGGATCGCGAGAGATCGATATCACCTATTCGCTCTCTGTGGAGCATAGTAATGCATCCACCACCTGGTATACCATAGAAATCTGCTATAAGTGGTGCAAATGATCTCACATATCCTCCTGCTGAGATAGTGAGTCTTATTGTAATACTCGGAAGATTGACATCTACTATTTCTACATTTGATACTCTGATTTCTCTCTCTGGTATATCGAACTTTTTTCATTTTCGGATCAAGTCATATGCACGCCTTCCATCTATATGAATAGCTGAATACTTAGGTGGAATTTGAGTAGTTTTATTTTTCAGGAATTTTATTACTTCATTATTAGTATGATTAATCATACTTTCTATACTTATGCTTGTAATATCTCATTCTAGATCCAGAGTTGCACTCGTGAGACTCATATTGACTGTGAATAGATAGGTCTTGGTATTACTCTCAAGTCTTGATATCAACTTGGTACTATTATCTGTAGCAATAAGGAGGGCACCTGTAGCAAGAGGATCGAGTGTACCGGTATGTCACATTTTCTTAATTCCAGTTATTTTCCGGAGTTTGCGTATGACGTCAAAACTCGTGAATCAAGAGGGCTTGTTGATGAGAAAAAACATACTCTATTTTTCGAGTTCCGGATATGTAGCACTACGAGGATGTGAGAGGAGCCTTGGTGGCTGTGTCCATTCAAATTTACCACTTTTGATTAGACCTCCATCACTGAAAATATTGAAATATCAAAAGTTAATGAATACTTTACCAATGACATTGGATCTCTTGATAAAATGAGCACTTGGACCAACTCCAAAACAGTTTTGAAAGCACTGTCTACTATCAGCTGAATTCTGCCTATTATCACCCATAACCCAATATGCATCAGCTGGCACCAAGAACTGTGTTCCTTCTATATATTCTGGGAGTTGGGTGCGTCCTCTATTAGATAATGATAAATATGTCTCATTGAGAGTCACGAATTTGTCACTCCCTGCTACCTTCAATAGTACTGAGCCACTCTCGAATTTGATGATATCACCAGGGAGTCAGATGACTCTCTTGATATAGTGTTCACGAGTTTTATCTACATGAGGCTTGATCACCACGACATCTCCTCTCTCGGGGTCACTTATATGGATAGGAATCTGTCGCCAAAAATCAGATATATACATCCAGAGTGAGCTATCAGTGGTATCACTCATGTCTTGAGCAAAGTCGAGATATGAGAATTTATCTACGAGGATGAATTCTTTATCATGATAGCTTGTTTCCATCGATTGACCATTTATCTGGAAAGGAGTTATGATAAAAGTACGTATAAAAAATACAATAATAAGGATGATGACAAAGTCTCTGAGAAACGTGATAAACTCGGAAAATGTAGAATTAACCTGTTGAAGGTCGTTTTCTTTGAATATTGATTCTGAGTTGGACATGGGGTTTTAATTTAGGATATAGTGGAAAATATGTCTGGTGAAAGAATTATTTTTAGTATATTATTTTCCATGACATTGTTTATATTTTTTACCACTGCCGCAAGGACATGGATCGTTGCGACCGATGATAGGGAGTCCAGTATTTTTTGCTGAACTATTATCAACTCTGACTTGTTTGACTGTTGACTTATGCTGGGGGTGCATCATAGAAATAGGTATAGATCATTCACTCACTATATTACTACTGTCTTCATGAGTCGCCTCAGCATTTTCGAGATAACTCGTGAGTAGACTCTCTTCGAGATTCACCGTGTCGATGGACTCTGCAGCTCTCGCTGTGAGCAGTCATTTGATCACACGATGTTCGATTGTATGGATCATCGCAACAAAGTGATCATAGGCTCGTTCCTTGTAAACTATAAGTGGATTCTTCTGGGCATAACCCTCGAATGCGACCTCTTCGCGGAGGTGTGCCATACGGTCGATATGTTGCATCCAAAGCTCATCAATACCAGCCAGTGTGAGACGCCGCTCAAACTCTGCAAATTGTTCCTCAGTTCCACTATTTCGAAGTGTTTCTATCTTGCCTGCGAGGAGAGTCTGAGTCGTTGATATCAGAGAATCCGTATCAGTTGCTGTTGAATAGTCTTCCACTCGTGCTACAGTCGCCTCACTGAATGAGTTGACCTCTGTTGCTATCGCTGTAAGTATATCTGGATCCATAGCTGAAAGCGTCTCAGATGTATCTATGAGTCATACGAGTCGCTCACTTTCACTCTCTATCATATCAACTACCTCACTATGAATATCAGCTCACTCAAGTATTCGATTGCGACGTGCATAGATGGCGAGCCGATGTTGATTGAGGACATCATCATATTCGAGGATATGTTTTCGTATATCGAAGTTGCGACCCTCGACTTGCTTTTGTATTGTTGTGATATTGCGCATTAGAGTCTTAGACTCGATGAGCGGATCATTCTCAGGATGTGACTCAAAACTCGCAAGAATAGAAAATAGTCGATTACCTCCAAAAATACGCATAATATCATCTTGCGGAGATATCATAAATTGTGAGAGACCAGGATCACCCTGTCGCCCTGATCGCCCACGGAGCTGATTATCTATTCTACGAGTTTCATGTTTCTCTGTACCGATGACAAATAGTCCACCAAGAGGATATTCTTGCGATCCTGCTGCTCCATCAAGTTGTACTACCCCAGTGAGTGTCCGTACTCGATCATCTATCTTGATATCTGTACCACGACCCGCCATATTAGTTGCTATGGTGATAGCTCCATATCCTCCTGCTGCAGCAATGATCTCGGCTTCTCTAGAGTCTTGTTTTGCATTTAGTACATTGTGTGGGACGCCCCTTGATGTAAGGAGTTCCGAGAGATACTCACTCTTGGCGACTGATACAGTACCGACAAGGATCGGTTGCCCCTTCTCATAGAGAGCCTCGATGAGACGGACAATATAGTCGAATTTGCCTTTCTCACTACGGAAGAGGAGATCTCCACGATCGATTCGTTTTATTGGTTTGTTCGTTGGTATCTGTATGACCTCAAGTGAGTATATCTTGTAGAATTCTTCTTCTTCGGTCTTCGCAGTTCCTGTCATTCCAGAGAGTTTTTTGTATAATCTGAAATAGTTCTGGAACGTAATAGATGCGAGGGTACGAGACTCTTGTTGTACTGTGACTCACTCCTTAGCCTCGATTGCTTGGTGGAGTCCATCAGAATAGCGACGACCTGAGAGGACGCGACCTGTATGTTCATCTATGATCATCACTTCGTCATTGCGAATGAGATATTCTACATCTCGCTTATATACGGCTGATGCCTTCAGTGCATTCTCGATATGATGGAGATCATTGAAGTGCTGGCTCACATAAATATTATCAACGCCAATATACTCCTCGATCTTTGCGATGCCATCCTCTGTGAGGGTAGCAGTCTTCTGCTTCTCATCGATCTTGTAGTGGGTCTCACTCACGAGAGATCGAGCCATGGCAGCGAACCGAGCATACTGGTTTGTTGCTTCGGCATCAGGAGCTGAGATGATGAGTGGAGTCCGAGCCTCGTCTACGAGTATCGAGTCGACCTCATCGATGATGGCGAACCATCTCATACCCATAGCTCGACGCTCGATACTCGATGCCATATTATCACGGAGATAGTCGAATCCGAGCTCATTATTTGTCGCATATACTATATCAGATGAATAGGCGGCTCGTTTGTCTTCGAATCCTTGCCCATGAGATACTACACCAACTGAGAGTCAGAGAGTATTGTATATTATTCCCATCTCCTCAGCATCACGGCGAGCGAGATAATCATTCACGGTCACGATATGTACAGGTGTGCCAACGAGAGCATTGAGATAGGCAGCGATCGTCGCTACAAGAGTCTTACCTTCTCAGGTTCTCATCTCAGATATATTACCATCATGGAGTGTCATTGCGCCGATGATCTGTACATCGTAGGGGATCATGTTCCATACTATCTTATGTCCGTTACTAATTTCGAATTCCTGGCTATATATGAGTTCACAGGCTCGACGGTGTAGTGCGAATGCCTCGTATTTTGTTTCTTCGAGGATTTTTTTCACTTGGATGAGGTCTGTAGTATCAGAGATATCGAGTCCAGAAAATCGGCTCTGGAACTCATGTGTCTTGGCCTGTACTTGTTCGATGGTCGTGATCGTATTGGTGTATTCAAGCTCGATAGTGCGAACCTGTTCGAGTTCTCGACGATATATCTTCACTTGCTTCTCAGAAGCATTTCCGAATATATTGGTAATAAAAGAAAACATTGGTAGTAATTGGTAGGATATTATGGTAGTATGATACTAGGATAGAAAAAAATCCTACAATGATGTATCAAAAATCCGCTGGATTATACAGAAAAACAATCATTTTTCAAATCTCACAAAGAAAAAAATGTGTGAAACAATTGACGAATATATATTTTATAAAAAAATACATAAATATATTTATATATAATAATGATCTTAGGTTAACTTTTAATTAAAAATATATAAGCCAATGAAGTAATATCTACCAAATCAAGATCTTCCTGATTGATGTATAGAACTTATTCTTAAATAAAAATCAAATGCAAATGTAGATACAATATCAGAAAGTGTTAGAAAAAAGGTAATTGAATTTACAGCTCAGGAACCATTTTTCCTTCGTGCCATTTTGGAAAATAGTATTCTATTAGATAGAAAGAAATTGGGAATATACACAGGACTACATACTCATAGATATGGTGATGAACATTATTCAATGTATTATCATAGGTGTTTTTGATGACACTAATAGGCTCATTAATAACCTAGTTTAAAAAGAATAATCCCTCTAAATAGAGGGATTATTCTTTTATATTGAGCCAAATTCTCAGTCACTTCATAATAGGTTCTTTGCAAAGGAGCTAACCGAAACTAAGCCCAGAATCCATCGACTACCTTGCGATATATTACTCTGTTTTTGATATCCTCATAGTATGCATCACCAGGGACGAGTTTTGCTTTTAGGCGCTCGACGACATCTCATGAGCTATATTGAGCGATGACTTTATCGACTTCAGTTTTGACTTCATCCTCTGTTGCATCTGTACCCTTGATTTCTTTGATCTTGCGGAGCAGGAGCTCTGCCTTGACTCTGCGGAGAGCCTCTGGTGATACGACTGTCTCCTTATATTCTGTCTCAGATTTCTTCATGTGTTCGAGATATCCCTTGATATTGAGACCCTGTTGTTCGAGGTTCGACGTGTGCTCACGATATATCTGATCGATCTCTTGTAACAGGAGAGTAGGTCCCACTTCGAATGTTGCTACTGCGAGCATCTTCTCCATGAGTGTATTCTCATCTACACTACGTATTTCTGCTTCTTTTTTGTTCGTTATCTCTTGTTTGATGATATCGCGGAATCCTGCCATATCTGTCTCGACTCCACGGAGATCCTTGATGAATTCAGGGGTGAATTCGGGAGTATGAGATTTCTCTACTTTTTCGATATTTGCTATGAAGTAGACCTTTCGAGATTTGAATTCTTCACTGTGATACTC
Organism: Candidatus Altimarinota bacterium; assembly: GCA_014377245.1. Classification (GTDB taxonomy): domain Bacteria; phylum Patescibacteriota; class Gracilibacteria; order BD1-5; family UBA2023; genus JABFSX01. Next base: position 7,387 of record JACMPX010000003.1, on the reverse strand, counting down.
AGCAGGGAATGTGATCTCAAATCATGCTTCATCACCAACCTTGGATCCGATCAGTTTTTCCTCAAATCCTGGGATAAATGATGCTGATCCGATCACGAGTGGATAGCTCGGAACATAGGTTTCTTTGATTGCTTCGCCTCATTTTTTATCATATCCTTGAGCTGTGACGGTGACCCGATCTCATATCTGTATCTGAGTGTGAGAAGTATCAGCTCCATCTTCGCTATGAGAGCCTGCCTCGTGAAAATGTGTGAATCTAGCCGTGATCGCGGCGATCTCAGTATCGACATCTTTGGCAGTGACTGTGAATGGAGTTCGCTTGACTCTGATTTTTTCGAGCTTTGTCTCATCTACCTCAATCTCTGGGAACACCTCGACCTCAAGAGTGAGCTCGATAGGATCAGTACTCTTGACTTCGATGATATTACCAGCAGATACTGGGGTGATGTTTTCTTTCTTCAGGATCTTCGGATATATATGGCTCATTACACGGTCGAGTGCACGCTCACGGATGACTTCTTCACCATATTCTCGAACGATGATCACCTCAGGTATAGCAGATCCCTGCTTGAATCCCTTGACCTTACCATTGGTTCTGATATCTTCGATGATGTGCTTGCGAGCTCGCTCGAGCTCGACTCCTGATTCCTTGATATTGATGGAGAGAGTGTAGCTATTCTTGCGGGTGACGACGGATTGCATAGTGCTATTGGATTATGAGTATAGAATATAGGAAAATGAAATCCTGAAATAAACAGAAAAATTATAAGGAAAAGTGAGGAAAAAGCAAAAAAGAGTTATGAAAAATAGGCTCCAAAGAGCCCATTTTGTGTTTGTTGGTTATGCATTTAATGAAATTACCTGTCTTCCTAGATTTCACATATACTATCAAACTATACGCAATAACATTCTCGAAATATAGTCGACTAAAAAACAAAATTTGTTATTAATCGTAACGGTTTGGGAAGTGAAAGAAAGTCAAAACTATAAACATGCCACCAGCAATCTATAAGCAAACTACGACTACTGCTACTTTCGTAAGAAATAGATCAGGTGAAGGCACTTACATTTTTTGTCTTATAACTGACACCTAGTTGTATACTCGATATTTGGTATGAGTAATTTTATAGAGAGAGCTTTATCAAACTTTTCTTTTTAGAACCTTGAGGTTGCGATTTTGATTTTTTCGATACAATACTTCGTATGAATCCATCCGAACTCTTCTCACTCTCTCGTGACTATCTCACTCGACTCGGCAATATCAGAAAGACTGATATTATCTCACTCCGTGAGGTCATCCGTGAACATAATAGACTCTATCATATCGCAGAGTCACCGATCATAGGAGATACTGAATATGATCAGCTCTTCCATGCTCTCGCTCGTGCAGAGTCTGATCATGATATGCTCCATGCTGACTCTCCCACTGCACATCTTGCGATCCTCGCAGGTGATCAATTCCAGAAGGTGAAACATATCTATCCTATGATATCTCTGGATAATACCTACTCAGTGGAGGACGTAAGAGAGTGGAATGAAAGAATGCTGAGAATACTAGGGAAAAATGAAACTCAGAGTACCCACCCCACCCCGTTCCTCGGTACCCCTCAAGAGGCGAATTCTGAGTATTGACAACTCAAATACTATATCCAACCCAAATATGATGGTCTAGGGCTCGCTATCGTCTATGAGTATGGCAAATTGAGGCAGGCGATCACGCGTGGGAGTGGTATCGAGTGAGAGGATGTGACTATAGGCGCTCTCGAAATTGCCAATATCCCTAGGGAGATAGCACTCCTACAAACTGTGAAGCGTATGGAAATCCGGGGAGAGGTCATGATGAGTCGTACTACGTTCCAGAAAGTGAATAGAGAGAGACTCAATAATAGTGAAAAACTCTTCGCCAATCCACGTAATGCAGCATCTGGATCGCTCAGACAGCTCGATCCACTCATTACTCGGAGTCGTGATCTCCAGTTCTTTGCCTATAGTGTGCCTCAGCTAGAGTCATGGCGGACTGATGATATGGATATGCCAGCGAGTTATCATATTCTCATGGATACACTCTCGAGCTGGGGATTTGTTCGAGAAGATTTCTCATTTGCTCGAGTGACAGGTATAGGTAGTCTCACAGATATCATACAAAAAGAAACTGATAACCGAATTGAACACTTCGACTTTGACATAGATGGTATGGTTCTCAAGCTCGATGATATGACCCTCTGGGATGATCTCGGTCGTACTGAACATCACCCTCGATATGCTATCGCGTACAAGTTCCCAGCTAAGCAAGTCAGAACTCGGGTACTATCGATAGAGCACTCGGTCGGCCGTACTGGTACTGTGACACCAGTGGCTAATCTCGAGGCAGTAGATGTTGGAGGTGTGATTGTGAGACGAGCAACACTCCATAATTATGATGAGCTCACTCGCAAGGGAGTCAAGATCTGAGATAGTGTATTCATCATGCGAGCTTGAGAGGTCATTCCTGAGATCGTATCTGTGATAGCTGATGTGCGAGATGGGAGTGAAACAGAGGTCGGAATCCCGAGAGTCTGTCCGATATGTGCTACGATGCTCGAAAAAGATGATGGTAAGATTGCGATTTTCTGTCCCAATAATCACTGTCCAGCTAAGATACAGTGACAACTCGAGATGTTCGTCTGACGTCAAGCAATGAATATCGACGGACTCGGTCCTCGTCAGATCGAGGACTTCATCAAACAGGGATGGATTACGGATTTTGCCTCAGTGTTCCAACTCGGGCAATATAATACTGAGATACTAGCACTCGAATGATACCGAGAAAAATCAGTACAGAATCTGATCAAATCATTGCAACACTCTAGACATACCACACTTGAGCGTATGCTTGTCGGACTCGGGATAGCAAATATAGGGAAGAAAACAGCAAAGCAGATAGCGAGAGAGATCCAGAATACATCAACTGATATATTGAATCATATATTCTCTATCACTGAGGATGAGCTCAATCTCGTGCAAGATATCGGACCAGAGACGGCTCGGAGTTTTGTGGAATATATGGCCGAGAATAGGGAAGTAGTAGAGAGACTCTACAGAGAATTGGATATTGAGAAAACCATCCCGTCATTGCGTGCCACTCATCAAGAGCGGAATTCGAGCCAGATATTTGGGAAGTCGTTCTGTGTGACAGGATCGTTCGACACGCTCTCGCGAGATGAGATATATGAACTCGTTGAGAAGCATAGTGGGGAAGTAAGAACATCGGTATCAGCGAAGCTCGATTATCTGATCGCAGGCCAGAATGCAGGATCCAAGCAAATAAAAGCCGAAGAGTGCTGAGTGCAGATTATATTGATTGAAGAATTCTTGAAAATGGTCAGCTAGAATTACACTTCGCAAGGTTACAGCGAGGCACACTAGAAATGAGGAATAAAAAACCGCCAATTAGGCGGTATGAGTAGGATGAGTGTTCGCGAGAATCTGTTGATAAGTTGACCGTACTTGATTCATCTTTGCATCAGATGCATTTGCTAGTACATGTGCCTGATTGCTGAGTCATATATCTCGATTCATCAGAGCAATTCATTCGGTGAAATTCTTCATGAATTCTGAGAATGATTCAAGAATAGCGAGTCGTTCATTTGGATTTGCTTTGGCGAGTCGAACATCACGAGCCTCATAGAGTCAATCTTGGATCTTCGCTATGTTTTCGGGATTACGGAGATTGTCAGATACCATAGTACCAAAAAGTTTCTTAACAGCCAATGCTGTATCAAGACTCCCTTCAAGAATAGCGAGTGCAGAGGTTGTCACATGATTGATTCTTGATTGAGCTTCTGCTCAGAGCTTTGTAGGCTCTGGAGTCTCAGATACTCATGATGATAGGTTGAGCGACATATTCCGATAGATAAAAAATACTACCTATTTAGGATAGCATTTTTCTTGGTTTTGTGCAACAATATGATCTTGACGAAGGCATCAACTGTGTGCGATGAGATAGAATCTAGTCGTTGCAGCCACTCTCACAGGTTCAACATCCACCAGTTCCACATGATCCACCTGATCCATGATCTTCTTCATCCCCGAGTATAGATATGAACATACTCTTGATCTCATCGTATGCAGGTACCTCACCCTGGAATATCATATCACGGAAGTCGATCGACTCCTCCTCGATTGCGAGTGCTGGATTCTCTGTGATATCGAGCTCTAGTTTGTATGCTGCATCATCAGTAATCTGTATTTTGACTGCGTCATCGAGTGCGAGTTCTTCGAGAGCCTTGCGTACGAGTATGTCTAGTGCTACGAGTTCAGGTCCTGACCCGACGAGTTTTATTATCATATGAATTGCTAGATTAGTCGTTAATAATTGGAATTGCATAGTACTGATTTACTTAAAAAAGCAAGAAAAAATGCTCTCTCGATGATTCGAAAGAGCATTTCTTTGATACCTGATTATTCAGCAGCTGGCTTCGCTGTCGCAACAGCAACATCAGCTACAGCCACAGTGACCTCTTCTTCTTCGATCTTCTTTGGAGCATGAATCGAGACGATGGCATCTTCTGCGTGTGAGAGTATATTGAATTTCTTCGCATTCACAACGAGATCACTCACATGGAGAGTCTGTCCTATGTGGTCGAGTGATGAGATATCGAGCTCAAATGCATCGATGATATCAGCAGGGAGACACTTCACATCGAGCGCATCTAGTGATTGGTGGAGTTGTCCACCTTCCATTACTGCTGGAGCAGTACCGACGAGCTTGATAGCGATTTTGACATGTACCTCAGCCTTCATATCAATGGTGAGGAAGTCCAGATGTCGGAATGCACCAGTGACTGGATGTCGCTGAGTCTCAGTGACGAGGACATTATATGATTTTTTCCCTACGTTCAGAGTGATGACGTGGTTCTTACCAGCTTCACGGTAGACCTTGATGAATTCGGACACACCAACAGTCAACATAGTCGAAGGAGTATCCTTGCCGTACACAACAGCTGGGATCACACCGTCTACACGGGCGATCTTCGCTATTTCTGTACGGATCTTTGCTTCGAGAGAGAACATAAATAGAAAAATAATAAAGATAAAGTTCGTTTAGTATAGCGAAAAATATCAAAAAGCAAGAAAAAAACCACTTTACTTTGAGAAGCGGTTTTTTATTTATTACTCTCGATCTACCCTCCCATCGTACCTGCAAGATTCATAATAGGTTGAAAAATACCAATTGCGAGAAAACCGATCACGACCGCCATTATAACGAGGATCACTGGTTCGATAAGCTTCTGGATACCACTGATGGCGATATCTACTTCTTCATCATAGAACTCTGCAATCTTAATGACGGTATCACCGATCTGAGCTGTTTCTTCACCAACACGGATCATAGATATGAGGAGATCAGGAAAGAGTGGATCATCCTCGAGTGATTCTGCGATCTTCTGTCCATTTTTGACATCTTGTCGTAATAGTAGGAGTCGCTGGCGATATACCTCGTTACCTACAGCACTCGAGACGATACGTATAGCCTCCACAACTGCCACACCACTTCAGAGCAAGTTAGAGAAAACTCGAGCAAAACGAGAGAGAATCACTTTCTTGACGAGAGGACCATAGATCGGCATCTTCAGGAGAAACATATCGAATCTATATTTACCTGTTTTGGTTTTTTTCCAGATGTTCAAACCGATGACCGATCATACGAATAATATGAACAGATAGAACCAATAGTGTATAAAAAAGTCACTAACAGTAATAATCATACGTGTCGCATCTGGTAGATTCTTAGGATCTCAGAAAAAGCCAGTCAATGTCGGGATTACCTTAACCATCAGTATCGCTACACAAGCAACCATACCGACGATGAGCATAATCGGATAGGTCATAGCTCCTTTGATTTTTCTCGTGATAGAGTCAATTTTCTCTGTTTGTTCTGCAATCTGGAGGAGAGCTGTATTGAGTTTACCAGTTCGTTCTCCTGCTTCGATGATCGAGACCTCAGCATCAGTGAAGCATCCATAGTATGAAGCGAGAGCATCATGCATCGTTGTACCACTCTGGATACGACCGATCATGAAGTCGTAGAATTTGATCATTTTCACATCTTTTTCTTGTTTTTTGAGAGCAGATAGACTCTTGAGAATCGTGAGACTCGCATTCACCATCGTCGCAAGTATACGGAAAAATACTACCTTCTGTCTCAAGTTTACAGATCATTGCTTGATGATCATATTCTTCAGATAGGACAATGTAGATTCTTGTGCGACTTCTGCTTGTCAGTCCTCGATGTCGAGGATCACGATATCTTGATTTTGTTGAGTTGCCATAGGTAATAGATTAGTAAGTAGTAGATTAGTATGATAGGGATGATCTGAGATTTCTCTCACTAGTCGTATTCAAGTTAGAATCTATTATTTTTATTTGTTATACATTTTCTTTTGCTGCTGCGTATACTTCCGATAGTGAGGTTGTTCCGTTGAGTGCCTTGATGATACCATCTTGTTCGAGGGATATCATGCCATCCGTGATAGCAACTTCATTTATCATAGTGGCACTCGCACCATCGATGATCATTTTCTTCACATTATTGGTAATCTCGAGAATCTCATAGATACCAACTCGTCACTTATATCCGGCATTGTTGCACTTATCACAACCAACTGGTTCATAAAAAGTTGGAGCCTTTAGTATCTCAGTTGAGATCCGTGAGATGAGTTCTTCCTTTGCTGTACGCTTGATAGCCTTCTCTACATTGGTCTTCATCCTTGGATCGAGATCACCCATACTTACTGGCTTTTTGCAGTGAGGGCAAAGTCGACGGATGAGTCGTTGTGCGATGATGGCATTCACCGATGCTGGTAGTAGGAATGCAGGTATACCCATATTGAGAATACGGGTGATCGTCTCAGCTGCGGAGTTCGTATGGATTGTCGATACCACGAGATGACCTGTGAGGGCAGCTTCGATCGCAATATTGATCGTCTCGTGATCTCGGATTTCTCATACCATGATAATATCAGGATCCTGACGCAAGGCAGTACGTAGACCATAGGCAAATGTATATCCAATATCAGGAAACACCTGTGATTGATTGAGGCCATCGATCTGCATTTCCACTGGATCCTCAAGTGTCATGATATTGACATCTGGAGCATTGAGCTTTGATAGGCAGGAGTAGAGTGTAGTCGACTTACCAGAACCTGTTGGTCCAGAAGTAAGGATGATCCCATTCGGGAGAGCAATAGCTTTTTCGAGGAGGATCTTATTGTGTCATTCTATACCGAGACCAAAAATATCTGGTATCTTTTTACTCTTGTCGACAATACGCATCACTATTTTCTCACCGTGAACGGTAGGGAGGGTTGAGACGCGGAGATCGAGAGACTTATTATCGATGACGGTT
>JACMPX010000016.1 GCA_014377245.1 Candidatus Altimarinota bacterium | reverse complement strand
GAGTGCATCCTCCTGTATTTCACCTTGTATCTGCATCGATCATTGATTCGCCTTGCGATTGGCATCTTCGACCGCTTTCTGTGTCATTTCCAGTTGCTTCTGCATCTCAGCCATACGCTTCTCATACTCGAGTCGCATTTTGTCAGTATTATAGGATTGCTCTTTCTCGATCTGTATCTTGATATCGATTTCCATCAGCTTCTTGGCTTCGATGATGGCTCGTTCTTTCTCTATTTCCATATCCTTGGCTCGCATCTCCATGACTTGTTTTTCTTTGAGGTATTGCATTTCTTTGGCTCGTGACTCTTCGTCACGCTTTTTGTAGCTGTCGAGTTCGATAGCCTGTTTTCGAGCTTGTTCCTCGGCTTCTGATTTCACCTTCATAGCGTAGCTGCGAGCCCTCTCATCGAAGTCTTTTTGCATCTCAGCCTTGATCGTCTCTTGCATCTCGCCCCGCATATGCTCGAGCTCATGTTTCGCGACGTCCGATAGTGAGAACTGGTGACCACAGTTGGGACAGGTGATATTGTTAGACATAACTTGATAGTTGGATGATTTTGACTATACTTGAGTATATCTATTTTTGATTTTTTACAAGGAGAGGATGAGCCAAAAAACCACGAGTCTCGACATAACAAAAGGGCAGGGGAGTATCCTCGATATTGCTCAGGTTTTCCCTATTACGGAGCCTCGTACACTCGATCTCGCTCGACATGGTGAGTCATTCTCTGATATAGTGACTACTAAACAAGTTGATACTATCGATATATCTAGAGATGCGATAATTCGCATCAGCAGGTTTCGCACACTCCAGACTCTCGATCTTGCACTTCCTGAGGTAGTAGATCCGACTCGATGGAAGGCTGGTCTACTCGACATGGTGCCTCGTCCGAGGATACTCGATATCATAGATCCACTCTATATTCCCTATGGTGCGATCGATGTGAGAAAAATGGAAAAAAATCCCAATTGATTCACTCCTGATGGTGGGGAAGAAAACAAGAAAACCTATAGCGATCTCTATGTTCGTCAGCTCCCATATTGACTCCTTGCTCGTCGACTCTGGAATGGGAGTCGTATGCTCTATGTGGTACGTAGGAGACAGATCATGATCACAGTCTTATGACTACTGTTCTTCTCTATACCTGTACTCTCATATGTTGCCTATGCATTGTCTCATGGGTACTCGACACTCGAGGAGCTCGCAGGTATCCGTGACCCTCAGACGATCAGATCGATGATCCGCTCTGCTCGTGGGGATTTTGAGAGGTCGAGTTTCCTTTTTGCACCATTCTCATGGATTCCGATAGGTCAGGTAGATTCTCTCAGTAGAGCCTCAGCTGGAGGACTCGCACTCACTCGGTGACTCGATGCGATTGCTCAGGCACTCCCTGCTACACTTTCTGGATCTACAGTATCTCGTGCTATGGCTGATCCACTCTCCTATCGAGCTGCGGCTCGTGATATCTCTCCACTTGCCTCACTTGGTATCGAGAATCCGACGGACTGGATAGTTGCCAATCGCAAGACTCTCGAACAGGCGAATTCAGAATTCACCATCGCAGGTGAGATATATGCTGGAGTGACAGCGACCGGGGATCGGACGCTCCGTATGCAAAAAGTAGGGCAGACGATATCTAGAATTGCTACATTCCTCAGCTGGTCACTCGCAAATTACGCGAGTATAGAGAATATGCTCGGACATACCAATCCACAGAGATACATCGTGTTCAACCAGAACCGAGATGAGATCAGGGCCAATGGTGGATTCCCTGGGTCAATACTCTCATTCACCCTCTACAAGTGAAATATCCTCGACTATCATGCGGATGATGTCTACTACTACGACTGGAATCTCTATCCCTACAAGGAGATCCCACCACCAGGGATAGCCCTATTGACGGGTAACTATGGACTCAGAGATGTGAACTATTATCCAAACTTCTCAGATACACTCGATCGGGCGAATTCATTCATCGAGAGGTCTGGTGATGCGACGGTGACGACTGCGATCGCTATACATCAGGGGATCATCGAGGATATCCTCGATCGTACTGGCCCTCTGACAATATCTGGTGTGACTATACCATTCACCTCACGCAACTTCTCACTCCTCATGTCGACACTCGTCGAGAACAAGTACGCACTGGTCAATACTCCCAAGGATATATTATTCCAGTTCGGGAATGCCCTCATAGCCGATATCCGTAACAAGAACGCGAGTCTGGATGTAGTCGATATACTCGAGCGTTATCAGCAAAATGGAGAGATACTATTTGCATCTCGTGATGCTGATATCGATGCGTTTCTCTCTCCGTACAAAAAGAAACTCCCATGGCAACTATCCGCTCCCAACTGGATCTATCCTCTCTGGACATCAGTATCTGGGAACAAGAGTGACCGATATATGTCTCGGACATACCAGGCAATTATGAAGCGGATCGACGGCTGCAAGTATGAGAACACTATCACGCTCTCGACTCGACATACATTCACCAAGAGTGATACCGCAGAATTGCAATCCTACTTCAAGACGTTCAACATAACAGACAAGGCAGAACAGACGAAACTCGACTTCATCCAGGGTGATGGCAAAAATAGAGCCTATGTCCGAGTCTATGTACCACTCGGAGCAACTCTAGTCGGAGCTGGATCAGATATCACTGTGACCAGTGATACTCATGCTACTATATTCTCACTACTCATCGAGACCCCAGTCGGTGCATCATCATCCAAGAGTTGGAAGTATACACTCGATATCCCACAATGTCAGAGCTATACGGGATTAGTTGAGTGGACACGACAACCAGGTCTCAGAGAAGTAATCGTGAAATAAATATGCCACTCCTTCCCACTAACTTCATCATCTCATCTCGGAGACAATTGATCAGTTTTCTGTTTATCCTATCTGGATTGATTCTTATTATATTCGGATTTTTACGAGGTCTAGACTCTGGATCTGAGGCAACTCTCTGGGTCATCGATAACTCACTCTCGATGGCTGTCACTGATATCTCGAGTGGGAGCAATACTCTACTCTCCCGACTCGATCTCGCAAAACAGATAGTCGTATCTGGATCAGAGCAGAGGTGAGGTGAACAGGCAATCATGACGGCAGCATACTGAGCCAAGCTAGAGCTCCCGATGATGAATGATAGGTTTACCCTCTCAGATGTAGTGAGAGGTATCATGGTTCTCACTCGTGGTGGTGGGAGTTCAGTTACCACACCACTCGAGACGATACGTCTGATATATGACACACTACCACATCTCTCTATCATATGGATCACAGATGGTGAATTCTCTGACTCAGGTTCGACTCTATCTGGGTTCACTATACGACCAGATATCACGTTCATCGGAGTCGGCACACGCTCAGGCTGACCGATCCCTCTATGATATGATGCAGAGGGACGACCTCGCTACAAGGAGTCATGAGGTACACGAGTCAACTCAATCAGAGATGATAGTCGTCTCGCATCAGTCGCAGACTCTCTTGATGCTCGACTCATCTCCATAGACTCTACTGAGTCACTAGATCTCTCTACTCTTGTCAAAAGTACAAACTCGAATAGTATAGTTAACTATACTCGTATAATTGGTATATTGTTGATTATCGTGGGATTGATCTTCCCCAGGTTTATATATAGATCTATATATTCACTTTAATTATCCTGACTACAACAAGGATCTCGACCATTGTGAAAGAGGTCTCACATACTCCAGTATGATAGCGAAATACATCCTATAGGAAAAAAATAACAGAATAAAACACTCAATTTGAAAATAAAGATACTCATCATCCTTATCTCTATACTCGCTATTTTCACTGTGGTCGAGAGACAATCTCTCCTCGTCAATAGCTCACTCATCATGGCGAATATGACTCATGACATGGGACAATATTCGGGTGGCCCGACGTGGGTCACTCGATACAATGAGGCAATATGGCTCTCAGATAAGGGGAGATATGCTGAGGCGAAGTCCCTCATTGCTCCACTCCTGAATGACTCGAGCATAGATCACCAACCACAGATATCTGAGCTCTATGGAGATATCCTCTACTATGCGAGTGGTTCTCTCGATGATGTCATCCGTATCTACGAGAGATCACTCTCATATGCTCCGTCAAACCGAGTGATGACGAAGATCGAATATATCAAACAGATAAGATCTCAGAAGGTAGGATCTGGTAATACAGCAAATACATCTACGCAATCTGGTAATGTTGACTCTGGATCGATCGAGCGAGATGCGAAGAGAGCCGAGCTCCAACAGATATCATGAAAACGAGCTGGATATCTTGACAATAGTGGTCTCTCATCGGATGGTGTGAGAGGTGAACTCCAACGACTCATAGAATACGCTCAATCAGGCAGCTCGACCATAACCCAAGACTGGTAATACCCATCATGAATCATCTCCAAAAAATACTCATATCTACCGTTCGTCTCTATCAGAGAATCCTCTCTCCTGATCACTCATTCTGGGCTCGGGGACTCAATCATACGCCATATTGTCGACATATTCCTAGCTGTAGTGACTATATGATAGAGTCTATAGAGAAGAGGGGATCCATCATCTGAGTTGCAAAATGAATTGCCCGGATCGGGAGGTGCAATCCCTGGAACAAGTGATGATATGATCCAGTGGACAAAAAATAAATTCCCCCTACACTCCACTTATGCTATCATTCCTAATGAGACATCATGACATCTGACACTACTCTTGGTATCAGACTCGTGTTTTTGCTGACTACTTCTGGGAACTCATGAGTGAAGGAGAACTCTCAAAACTAACGGAGATATATCAGTGGGCACGATCTGAGCAAATTCCACTTCTCGTCATCGGTGGAGGAAGCAACCTCCTCTTCGCAACTGATCGATTTGATTGAGTTATTATCAAAAATTCACTCTCAGGATGGAAATATGATAGTGAACAAAAAATACTCTATACATCCTCTAATGAGCCAATTTGGACTATTGCTAGTCAACTCGAGCAAGAATACGATCAGACTCTCTGGCATCGTTTTATCGGACTACCTGGTTCTATAGGATGAGCAATATATGGTAACGCTGGGTGTTTTGGACTGGAGACAGAGTCTAATTTTGTCTCAGCAACCATCTATGATATGCTCTCAGGTGAACAAAAAATCTTCTCAAAAGATGATATGCAATTCTGATATCGTCATTCTTTTCTCAAGGAGAATCCTCATCTTTTTTTGATTTCTGCTATTTTTGATCTCAGTAAAAAGAGAGAAAAATATCACTCTGATGTCGATAATATAGACTTCCGTGAGAATCGACAACCTAAGGGAAATAGTTGCGGTTCATTTTTCAAAAATCCGAGTCGAGAGCTATCAGCTGGTCATCTCATCGAAGCAGTCGGACTCAAGTGATATCGCCATGGTGGAGCATATTGGTCTCCTCTGCATGCCAATTTCCTCATGAGTGATGGTGAGTCATGTCCTCCATCAGATCTCATCGAGCTTGTGAGACTGACGCAAGTTCGAGTCAAAAAAGAAAAGTGAATCGATCTGATCAACGAAGTCAGGATCATAGGATAGCCATCCAATAATCTATAATATATGTTCCAATTCCAGATTCTCAATCTTCCTGAATCATTCACCATCGACGAGACTCGTATTTCTCGGATTTTCGAGCTTGTTTCACTCTCAGTAGATATCTCACAGTTATGAATCCTCAATATTGCATTCCTCGCTGATGATGAGATCCAATCACTCAATCGTGAACACAGAGGAAACGATAGTACTACAGATGTATTATCATTTCATTATTTCGATGATTTCTCAGATCTCTCAATAGCCGATACCGCTTGAGAGATTATCCTCTCAGAATCCAGGATTATATCACAGGCTCAGGAGCACTGACACAGTAGAGAACGAGAATGCGAGATACTTGTTCTACATTCTATCTTGCATATAATTGGATTCGATCATGAGACCAACGAGGAGTATGCAGATATGTGGGCAGTGGAGTGATGACTACGGAAAAAACTATGATAGTATTAGTTACGGCGTATCAGTCGCATGTGATAATCTCATAATTCGAGAGTCCTCATCTCTCATATGAGGTGGATTTTACCATCTGTATTGATAGTGTCAAATTGTCATCGTTTTAGAATCTCTCAGAATGAGATAGTACCATTATCATGAGTTATCTCTACAGTATCTCAGTTTTCTATATTGAGAGAGTTGAGATAGTCATCGTGTCTACTCGACTCTAGACTATGTATGATATTCTCTCGTAGATTATTTGCGAGTGCTATCCATCGGCTTGGCTCTAGAGAGAGAGTACTAGGTTGTCAGTAGAGACGCTGTGCTAGCTCGTCATTGTCTGGGAGTCTCGGAACCTGAGTATTAGTATTGATTCCGATACCGATACGCAAGAACTCTGTATTTTTATCGATGTTTTTTTTTTGCACGAGATGTCCAGCAATCTTACCACCGTCTTGCAAAAAGTGAAATGGATAGGCAATATTGATATGTCGAGTGCTGACTCAAGAAAGTGTTGTCATAATTCCCATAGCAATTCGCTCTTGGAGATCTTGTACTGACTGGTATTGATTTTTTGGAAGAGTAATAAAAATATTGACACTAAAATTGGATCTCTCATCCTGAGTATTGATCCAGCGTCTCGTACCATTTCATCTTGCAGATGAGAGTCACTCACAGAGTATAGTTAGGATATTGTGACTATATTTTTTACAAAACTCATAAATACACTGGAGATCATAGTCATAGAGTGTCCGCTCCTTACCGAGCAATATAGTATTCTCATATCCATGAGACTGTATAAGTTCTCAAAATGGAGATCCGATAGATAGACTTGATCATCAACTTTCGATGCCAAAAAATCAAGCTACTGTATTATTTCGGATATACATATTAGAGAGGTTTGATGATGAAGAGTCCTTTTCCACGACTGTATCATCGCTTTGATTCTATTGGTATAGAGTTGATAATGATCTCCCATTTTCACTCTGGGAGAGGATTTATGCGTTTTCCAGTACTATCTTTGATATAGAAATTATCATTTCAGAGATCTCACAATGTGATTTGAGTATTGACCTTATTCATGCTCACTTCGAATAGAGAATCAGTTGTATTATCTGTTGATATCTGTGTAGAGATTGCTGGTTTCATGATTTTCATATCTTGACCCATACGAACTATATACTCACCCTCTTGCAGTACTACAGAATCTTCACGCAGTTCAGATACTGACTCTATCAGTTTCTCATCATAGGGAGTGAGACCTGCAAAAAAATTATCCGGTTCACTATCCATACTACTGATGCGGAGCGTACGATCGCGGAACGCATCACTACTGAGTATTCTGAGTGCGAATTCTTTATTAGTTGGGATTCATTCTATGTTGAGTGATCAGAGTGCTGCTATCATATTTATACGTGACTCTTCGCGTGAGTCGCCACTGACGATGAGTTGCCCGATCATAGAGTCGTATTTTGAGGTATGATTGATAGCATCTCATGTTCAGAGATACGTCTCGAAATGTACGTGTTTCCTGAGATTTTTTGGGAGGTTGAGAGACCATTTCCTGATTTTTGCCATACTCACTCCAGCAAATTTTTTGGCTGGATCCTCAGCACAGATACGTACTTCCATCACATGCTTCTTTTGCTTCTGGAGCTCTCATGCGAGCCGAGCTGCTGTGATAGGCTCGAGTATCTTGTGAGTTCCACCACTTGCTACATCGAATTGGAGTCATACGAGGTTGATCCCCTTGTCTATACCGATATTGCGAATCAATTGTTCAGTCACAGTATGCTCGACTTGTATGCGAGTATTCATCTCCATGAATGTGAATGAGCCAGATATGGGATCATAGAGAAACTCAAATGTCCCAGCTCCAACATATCCAATATCTCTCACAACTGCTACAGCAATATCCTGGAGTCTGGAGAGAGCTGCAGTATCTACACCCAGATCACCTGTTTCTTCGATGATCTTCTGCCTATTGCGTTGTGTAGTACAGTCGCGTACTCCGAGTGATACTGCGTTGCCATGGATATCTGAGAATATCTGTACCTCGATATGTCTCTGATTATCGAGTGCCTTCTCTATATACATCGATCCATCTCCAAAATTTTCTATTGCAGTACGACTCATCATATCGAATTGTTCTTGCATTTGTTGATTATTTTCTATTCGAGCTATTCACTTGCCTCCTCATCCATATACTGCCTTGATCATCACAGGATATCCGATTTTTGCAGCCACATCTATAGCAGTATTGCTATCAGATATGATTCCAGATCCGCCGAGTATATCATCTGATCCACGAGCTGGTGCATATTTCTCTCTTTCCTTCTCTACTCATTCTACTTTTTTGAGTACTCTCTTGAATGTGGTACGTGCCATGATCTTGTCACCCATTTGTTTCACATTTTCAGAGTTAGGGCCTATCACGACTATGTTATGTTGCTCACATAGACTGATGAAACTATCTCTCTCAGACCAGAATCCATATCCGAGATATACAGCATCACAGCCAGTATCCCGGATGGCCTGTATGATAGCGTATTCATCCATCATATAGTCGCTGATTTGTGTAGATTGTCATTTTTTGTTCGCTTTTTTCACATAGGGGAGATCCTTGTCTGCTTGTGTCGCGAGTACCATGTAGTCTTTTTTCATACTATCAAGGGTGCGTATAGCTTTCGCTGCGATAGTGCCACGATTGAGTATGGCGACTTTTTTGTACGGATGGAATAATTCTGCATTTGTCTTTGGTATCAATATGACTTGATCCCTCTTGGTGATTGTTGTATTGGCGGATCCATGGAGATACTCCTCGAGGTATGATATGAGATCACGTGTCGGCATCGCTATATTGATACCACGTGATCTGAGTGCTTGATAGAACTGTTCAGCAGTACTCTCAGATATAAATGGGTTCAATAGGACATCTTGTATATTTCATTTACCAACTTGGAGATCCGCAAGGGTAGCCTCGAGTGGGAGCTGATCGATTGTGACGATACGCCCAGCAAATGGAATATCAGAGAGTGAGAGGGGGAGAGTGATGACTCATGGTGCTTGAGCAAATGATGCAATCGTACCACCAGTACATATCCCGAGTGGTATAGAGAATATCTGACAATCTTGATTACCCGATGTCTTGCGAAAGTACTCTGCAATAGCAAAGTTGATAGCTGTCATAGATGATACTGCCTCTGGTCCACCATCTACGTACATACCAGCGGATTGTAGGAACATGATCACTGGACGCTCAGTTCTCGCAGCTTGCTCTATGAGTTGTATGATATTGGCTGCAGCAGCTCCATCGATCGCTCCTCACTCGATAGAGAAATCGAGCATCACTATGCCGAAGTGATGATCTATTTTCTGGTATTGTATCACATTCTCTGTCTCTAGATTATAACCAATATGACCCCAACCTGTCATAGTTGTAGGATTTGAGTTTTGTTCGAGTTTTGTTCTATCTTGTAGGCTCGTTGTAGGTACACGAGAGAATTGTGTATGAGTGGGCGTGAAAGATGTGAAAAATTTGCGTTCTATTTCTCCAAAACTACATTTTCAAAATATCTGCTTCCTGATTGACTCATAGTATCGAATTTGCTCGTATGTTGCCTTGCTCGAGAAATCTATAGGAAGAGTATCACTACTTGATAGTGTTGGATTGTATCATTCGGCTCGTAGAGACGATATGAACTTCTCCTCTAGTAGGAGTGCAAGTGATACAATCGTGTCAGGGAGATCATAGTGTACTTGTTTGAACTGCTTGGTGAGATCTATGAGCAAATCTCTATTTGACTCAAACATAGTATTTACCCAAGTGAGATGTGATAATTTCCAGGCATCATATCATTGATGGATATTATATGGTTGGGTGGCATCATATATTTCTTTGAGAAATGTTTCGATCTGATCTCTACCATAGCTGAGTCCATTTTGATCTCATGATATGAGTCTTTTCGCATGGGTTCCAGAAGTAGAGAAAAATCGATCATAATTTCTCGGTTCTATGAGCTCGGAAAGTGTCTCAAAAAGTGATTGATAGTTATAGAGTTCTGATCTGATAATTCAGACAATATTATTCCTCTCTAGTGTATCAAGTTTGGCACTATATATATTACCTCATACGTATGCAATGAGCGTATCGATTGCTTTGACTATATTGAATTTGGTGAGATGAGATGACTCAAATTCACTCCTAAAAAATCGTAATAATAGCTGTCCAATACCGCCCTGTTCTGGAGTCCCGACTATAGCATCAAAACTCGATACAACTCCACCGGTCTCATATTTTGCTATCCCTGCTATTGCAGATTCTCTCTTTATGAGTTCATTTTTTCTAGATGTCAGCATGTTCGCTGTTCTCTGTCTGAGGTCGAGTCATCGAGATATGCGTCTCGCTTCTTTCGGGATATCTCATGCAGACGAGAGTCTAGACTCTATATGATCAAAGCTCGATTTGATAACATCTGTGAGCTGTTGCCGCACTATGCCTATTTCAGGTTTCTCAGATTTTGCAAAAGATATATTCGCTATAGCATCTATGACTCATTTGCCTTGGAGATGAGGGGCATCGACACCGAGTCTCCATACGATCTCTTGTGGTGAGTTCTTGCCCTTGCTGATTGCAGAGTGACCTATCGAATGTATCGTTGACAAATATGCATTCGGGAGAGCTATCCTGAGATCTGTGCCAAAAAATACCTCCGCACCACCAGATCCACCCTCTCCTGTGAGGATAGTGAGAGTCGGCTTGTCGAGAGTAACAACTCGTGTGATAAGTTGTGACATCATCGCAGCCTGATGAGACTCATTCGCCTGTTTCCCTGAGTCGGCACCTGGAGTATCAACTACGAATACAACACGATCATATGATATCGTATTCTCTTTTGCCAATATATTCACCACTGCTTCATGATCAGCGGTCTTGGCTCGTCACTGATTATGATTTTTATCATGTCCAATGAAGAGATATCTCTGGCCATCGAGTTTGACTCTCCCTACAGTTATAGCACCCTCATGTGTGATAACACCTCAGAATGCTTCTGTGATGATACTTCCGAGTCACCATTTGGATTTGGGATCCTCATGGCAAGCAATATAGTCACTCCAGTACTTATCGAGAGCAAATTGACCATAGATCTTCGGATATTGTTCGATATGTTTTCTCTGTTTCTCTGTATCATCTTCAGAGAAAAATAGGGCAGATTGCGGAATATATCCCATATGATCAGATCTCGTGAGGATCTCCATAGCACTCCATGCTGTAGGAGAGAGAGGTGAATTAGCTCACATACGCATTGCTGTTGCGGCTCTTTCACTGAATTTCTCACCGAGCGGTGTAGTGCGAAAGTCACGAACATTTTTCATATGTTTGAGTGACGTAGTTGCTCAATCAAAGAGTTTCGCAAAGTTTGGCATAGAAGTGAATTTTTATTTATATATACTATAATCATATTATTTTAATGTCAATAAATTTAAATAAACGAAAAATAAAATTGATAAAGAACTTGCACTCTATAAGATCTTCTCATTTTGGTGAGATGAAAAATATGAGCCTAACGAAACCTTATACATTTTTTTGTTTTTTGATTTGCTTTCTAGTGCTCTATCTCTATAATGCAAACCATCCTAATTGGCGGGATAGCTCAGTTGGTAGAGCAATGGATTGAAAATCCATGTGTCCCCGGTTCAAGTCCGGGTCTCGCCACCACAAAAAAATAAAAACTCTCTTTTGAAAAAAAGAGAGTTTTTTGTGGTGGACTGGACTTGAATCCGAATTGTGCCCAAGACCTTACCAAAGTCAGGTCTCTACGATGAGGAGAGGCGGGTCGCGGACGGGGGAGCGACCAAGTCCGGGTCTCGCCACCACATCATAATCTGATCATCAAAGGAATCACTTCTCACGAAGTTGATGCCTTTTTCTGTCAGTTCTGACCTTTCTAAAGCTGAGGAGTCGAATTTCTCTATATTTT
>JACMPX010000015.1 GCA_014377245.1 Candidatus Altimarinota bacterium | reverse complement strand
TTTTTCAGATGGGAGTTTTGATCCACGAGAGCTCGGATATAGTGGCCATATGATATCGCTCGGGAGTCCTGTTTTTGCCAAGTGACTCCGACATGCAGTTCTGAAATATCGATTCTCTTACAAAACCAAATTCCTCAGTGAATATGATATCGTGATATTCTCAGGCAATTGTCTTGATGCCGCTAGTAATATTGCGAATACAACGAAAAAAATCTACTATTGCCATACGCCTCCTCGATATATTTTTGACTTTCGTGAACGATATATGTCGAAATTCCCGAAGTGGCTTCACAGGATTGCGGATCGATTATTGGATCGTGAAGCAGAAAACTATACGAGACAGCTTTCGAATATGGATCATATCTTCACCAATTCACAGAACGTACATGATCGGCTATTATCATTTTGTGGATATGAGAGTGAGATTCTCTATCCTCCAACAGATGTGAGTCGTTTTATTCCAGAGCAAAGAACACTTCCAAAAAACTATTTCTTCTCCTTCGCTCGTCTCTCTCCTCCTAAAAGAGTAGATCTCATCATAGATGCATTCCTCCAGATGCCACAACAGTATCTCATATTCACCTATGGTCGCAATGATCCGATGCGAGATGAGATACTCGCGAAAATAGAATGAAAAGGGAATATCAGAGCAATCGAATCCCCGAATGATACAGATCTGATTGCACTTATCCAGTGAGCTATAGCAACGATATATATTCCAGTAGATGAGGATTTCGGGATGTCACCAGTTGAGAGTATGGCATGTGGGACTCCAGTTATTGGAGCAAATGAGTGATGACTCAAGGAGACTATTATAGAAAATAAAACAGGAAAATTGATAGAAATCATGATTGGTGAATGATGAGTTACAAATCTGAAAAATGTTATCCAAAATACTAAAAAAGAAGATTGGGAATCTATGAAAAACGATTGTATCACTCGTGCTCGCGACTTTTCCCTTGACGCATTCGAAAAATCACTAAAATCATCTCTACAACTCTAATTAAAAAAATCTATGACTCGACTCGCTATCACCTCTATGTACGCTAATCCGATCCATCCTGGACATATCGAGTGTCTCTCGCTCTCTCTTGAACATGCTGATGAGCTCTGGGTCATCGTGAATAATGACCATCAAGCTGAGATGAAACGAGGCATCAAATCATTCCAGGATGAGCAATTTCGTGTAGCAGTTGTCTGAGCACTAAAGAGTGTGAGTCGAGTATGGCTCTCGATCGATCAGGATGGGAGCGTCTGCGAGAGTCTCCGTATGGTAATCGCTGAGGCGAAGAAATCAGGAAAATACTCTGAGATCATATTCACCAAGTGAGGAGACAGATTCGCTTCTGAGATTCCTGAGGCAATTTTGTTGAAACAAGAGTGAGTCCGTATTGTCGATGGATTGGGGGCTAAGACACATAATTCATCAGATCTTGTAAATAAACTCAAAAACAAAGCCGATGAAAAAGAACTCAAAGCAAAGATTGCTGATCTCCCTAAAGAGTTCACAGAGGGCCACTATCTCGAAGTAGGCAATAGGCCATGGGGAGTCTACTATGTGATGGAGGATAGCCCTCTCTACAAAGTCAAAAAACTCATCGTAAATCCTGGAAAAAGACTATCACTTCAATCACACACAAAGAGAAGCGAGCATTGGACAGTAGTATCTGGTGTTGCCACGATTGATATCCGTCATCCTGATTTCAAGGAGACCGAGCAGATTCGTATGCTCCGTCCCAATGAGGGCTGTCATATTGCCGTTCATCATCTCCATCGTCTGGCAAATAGAGGTACTCAACCACTCGTTATTATCGAGGTACAGTGCGGTGACTATACGGGTGAGGATGATATCGTCAGATATGATGATGACTTTGGTCGCAAATAACATACTATGCAATTTCTCTGACTCTACATCTACAACGGATGATATAGTGATTTTTTTGATCTGATAAAAAATCCAACAACAAAAATTCTCCTATTTACCCCCAATCCTGAGATACTCGTTCGAGCGAATCGGGATACCGAGTTTTTGGAACTCCTCAAAAAAGCAACCTATAATACTCCAGATGCTAATTGACTCTATGTAGGGTCTCTCATGCAAGAGGGGATTGGATTTTTTCGTGCGTGTTTCATGACTCTTTTTGCCAAAAAGAAACTCAGAGCATACTATGGAGATCTCATCAAGGGGAGTGATCTCACTCGAGATCTCCTGAGCTATGCATCAAAAACTAAAAAAAATATTCTCATCCTCGATAATCGTGTTCAGAATATAGTGAGTGAATTCGATCAAAAAAAATCCAATCTTCAGCAACATCTAGGTTCACTTCTCGAGGAAAAATATCCCTGACTCACAGTACAGGTAGTATACGCATGAGATATATCGAGTGATGGTATAGCTCATCTAATAGAGCTCCAAGATATCTCATATGTATTCTCGTGTCTCGGTATGAAAAAACAAGAAAAAAAACTCATCGAAATATTTTCATATCTTCCACTAGATACAAGAGTTGTAGGACTCGGAGTAGGCGCATCTATCGACTTTCTCCTCTGACTCCAGAAGCGAGCACCACTTATATTTCAATCACTCGGACTCGAGTGGTTCTATCGTCTCATCCTCGAGCCTCAAAAGAGATGGCGACGAATATATACGGCCGTGGTCGAGTTCCCTCGGATGATAAGAAATACCTCCAAATAGTGGAGGTATTTTTTTAAGTAAGATTTCTTAGTCTCCTACAGAGTCATGCGAACTTTGTCAAAATGAGAGAGAATAGGAGTTATTTTTCCTATCTTTCGTCCTTCATGAATATGAGTCCTTCAAGGGAGAATTTTTTGCCTCCGACCCAGACTGCTGGTACCTTGTAGTCATCTTCTCCTTCAAAGAATCCTCTATCTTCACGAGTGAGTCAGTCTGAGATAAGGAGCTTGAGTTTGCGCATGACACCCATTCGCTCCATCACATCATATACTCGGTTGACGCCGTCAGTATAGCGAGTATCAGTCATACGGGCAATCTCCTCGATACGGACTCCTGTGATCTCATAGTCTCCATCTTCTCTCTTGCGGATCATACAACGCTTGGGATCGTTTTGTCGCTTGAGATCATAGAATCGTGGGATATCCTCTCATCTCAGAGTCGTTGGGAGAGCATCAGGATCTTGGATGATCCCATCTTCGTCCTCGACGAGTATGAGTTCCTCTTCTCGTGTATCTGGAATCCGTTGGATGAGGAGATCCTTGAGCTCGTCGATGCGGATAAATGCACCAGCGGATATTGTGAGATCGACTTTTTTACCAGTTGATTTCTCGAATATCTTTACCATCTCCTCGAGTTGTTCTGGATCAACGAGCTCAGCTTTCGAGAAGATGATAAGTTCCTCCTTGTTTGCCATCTCAGGATTCCAGTTCTCAAGTTCTTTTCGGATGACTCGATAGTTCTCTATCATGGCCTCTTCTCCTTGAGTTGCGTCGAGGAGATGGATGATGATACGACATCGATCGATATGTTTGAGGAATTGGAATCCGAGTCCCTTTCCTTCACTTGCACCTTCGATGAGTCCTGGGACATCCTCGATCACGAGAGATCTATCTCTCCACTCCATCACTCCCAGATTCGGAATGAGTGTCGTGAACGCGTAGGCGGCGATTTTTGGTTTTACATTGGTGATCGATTGGATGACAGTTGATTTCCCAGCATTTGGGAGACCGACAAGTCCGACATCAGCGACGAGTTTTAGCTCCATCTTCACTTCTCGGATATCTCATGCGTCTCCTAGCTCCGCAAAATTCGGGGCCTGGCGAGTACTCGATGGAAAGTGAGCATTACCAAATCCACCCTTACCGCCCTCACAGATCTGGAATCTCTGTCATGGCGCCACAAGGTCACAGATGATCGCCTTAGTCTCTGCATCCGTCACGATCGTACCAACAGGTACCTCGAGGATCAGTACAGGTGCAGTAGCTCAATGACACTCTTGGGTTCCTCCTTTTTCACCATCTTCTGCAGTGATGATTTTCTGATGACGGAACTTGCCGAGAGTGGTCTCGTGGGTGGTCGCGACGAGAACGATATGCCCACCATTACCACCATCACCACCAAATGGTCCACCCTTTGGGATATATTTCTCACGCCGCCAAGAGATGATACCATCACCTCACTTGCCAGCTTTTAGGGTCATTTTTACTTCATCGATGAACATAGTATAGAACTTATGAATTAGTCCGCTTAAGCGGATGTGAATATAGGATATGGGAGCAACACTGCTTCCTAGACTATACAAAAAATATGGAGAAAAGCAAAATTAAGGACAGAAAAACTTGCAAAATGGAAATTTTCTATATAATCCAAATATCTGATTTCAGAAATGTATTCTTAGGTTCAAATTCTAATATATAAGTTTTCTATTATGGCAAAAGGTAAATGTACATACCAAGTTGGTAAAGCTGCAGAAGGGGGACGTACAGACTACGTCTATGCTGTAAACAAAAAAAATCTCCCAACAGGCGAGAAACTCAAACTCAAAAAGTATGATAAACAGCTTCGCAAACATGTACTCTATACATTCAAGGATGTAAAATAGTTTCTGATAAGCAACTTTAAAAAATCTATCCCAAATATTTAGGATAGATTTTTTAAAGTTGCTTTGATTACATATTAATATGGTAGAGTTCATATTCTGGAATCGATGCTAGGTAATTTTCTACCTCACTTTTTTTACTACTCCTGAGCTCATCGTAGTACTCTTGTAGTGTGATCAGACGAGCGTCGAGGAATGCTCGCTCAGAATGCGAGAGTATTACTTTTGTGATTTCTTCATATTTCATATTGTATTGAAGGAGCTTGTTCACGAGTTTTTTGCTGACTTCTATATCATTCGTTGTGCCGAATAGACTTGCGAGTTTTTGAGATTTTTTGATTGCTTTTGTTGTCATAAATATACTATATCAGAGTTCATTTTTTTACGCAAATTCTTTTCCTTGCCAAGGTATTATTTTTGCCTGAAAAAAGTGTTGCTTTTTATAGACTTCCGTCTATACTCCCATTGCATTTTTATATGCATTTTATTTTCCTTCTTTTTACTGGTCATAAAAAGATACTAACCCACAGGAACTATGAGACAATACGAACTCATGATGATACTGGACTCTGAGCTCTCGGACGCTGATCGTGATGTACTCATATCAGAAATCGAGACTGAGATCCAGGCTACTGGTGCTACTATTACCAGAGCAGATCATCCAGGCGAGCGACAACTCGCATACCACATACACGGTTCACGCACAGGATACTATCTCCTCTACATACTCGATCGCGAGGGTGGAGACTGGATCCATATAACGAATACGTTCAACATTAAAACAAGCATTTGGCGATTTATGTTTTCTCGAATTGATGAATAATCTCTAATATTTTTCGCTCATGCGTACAATCAACAAGGTTATTCTCATTGGTAACATTACCAAGGACCCATTTATCAAAACAACTACCGCCGATAAAAAAATCGCTACTTTTACTGTAGCAACCAATAGATACTATAAGAGTGCAACATGAGAATCTCTCTCTGATGCCGAGTATACCAATTGTGTAGCCTGGGGTCCTCTCGCAGAGAGATCTGAGCAATTTCTCACTAAGGGTAAGCTCGTTTATGTAGAGGGCCACCTAAAAACTCGTATCATCGATCGAGAAGATGGCACAAAGCTCTATAAAACTGAAGTAGTAGTCGATCAACTCATATTCCTCTCCAAAAGAGAAGATTTCGCAGAAATAGGTGCCGAGACATCAGAAGTCGCGAATTTTGATGACTTCTCAGATCTCGATACCACTAAAATCTAATTTCTAACCATTACTTGTATGGCAGTTGCTAAAAAGAAGGTATGCCCTATCGATGAAGCTGGTGTGACTCACATCGACTACAAAGATACGGTATTCCTCAAAAAATATCTGACAAAGTTCAATCGTATTATCCCACGATATTACTCAGGTACGAGTCTCCGTAATCAAAAAAAACTTGCCGTCGCAATCAAAAGAGCCCGATATATGGCACTCCTCCCATACGTACTCGAGGTTCGTGTATCATCAGCTCCTATTACTATAGCCGCTACTCCTCGAGCTCCAGAGTCTGATGAGAACACTGCTGCAGTATAGTCTACTATCTTAGAAATAAGTCACATCTGGTCTATGTGAATTATACTTTTTCGATAATTGATTTAAGTCAAAATCATTCTTTCTTAAAAAAGAATGATTTTTTTGACAAAAGATGCATCATTTGCTATGATAGCTTGGTCACATTTATTTTTTCATTTATTTTTTATGACAACTATCCAAAAAGGACTCTACTCAATAGTAGGTTTTGCTGCCACTACGAGTGCAGCTCTCGCCGTTACTAATCCAAATGCATTTGGTCAAAATAAGATCAACATTTGAGCTACATCAGATCAATCTATAGAAACTTCTATCCAGGTTCTTATCGATCGTGCTATGATGTTCCTTGCTCTTCTCGCTGTAATCTACGGAATCTGGGGAGGTTTCCAGATCCTTACCGCTGGTGGTGATGAGGAGAAGGTCAAAAAAGGTCGGACTATCATCATCCAGGTGGTCATCGGTATCATCGTCATCGTACTTGCCGGTTCTGTTGTGAAGTGGGTGATCAATCTTGTTGCCGGTGTATAATCCCATTTATATGAAATCCCTTTCGAGTTTCGAGAGGGATTTTTTCTTGTTTTTTCCATCGTTTCCCCTATATTAGATATCAATATATCTTATAATACTATCTTCTCAAGACTATGTCCTACGATCATAACTCAATAGAAAAAAAATGGCAGAAATATTGGGATGAAAATAAAATATTTAAAACTTCAAATTGAGGCATAAAGCCCAAAAAATATATCCTCGATATGTTCCCATATCCGAGTGGTGCAGGACTCCATGTTGGACACCCGAAGGGATATACAGCGACAGATATCGTTTCACGTTATTATCATGCGATAGGACACAATGTCCTCCATACTATGGGATTTGACGCTTTTGGTCTGCCTGCTGAGAACTATGCGATCAAGACAGGGACACATCCTGCTATCACGACTGCCGAGAATATCGGTGTTTTCACAGAGCAACTGCGAGCTCTCGGATTCTCCTATGACTGGGATCGTGTGGTTGATACCACTGATCCTGAGTACTACCAGTGGACACAGTGGATATTTCTCGAGTTGTTCAAGCGATGACTCGCCTACGAACAAGATCTTCCGATCAACTATTGTCCGAGTTGCAAGACGGGTCTCGCCAATGAAGAAGTGACGAGTCTCAATACTTGCGATCGTTGTGGGACTCGCGTGGAGCGTCGAGCTATCCGACAATGGGTACTGCGGATTACAGAATATGCTGATCGACTCATTACAGATCTGGATGGTCTCGATTGGCCAGAGGGAATCAAGGAAATGCAAAGAAATTGGATTGGACGGAGTGAATGATGTGAATTTAGCATGAAAAAATTTGACGATGTGACCAAGTCAATCTCCGTCTATACTACTCGTATAGATACAGTATATGGTATTACCTATGCAGTTCTCGCACAAGATCATCCACAGGTACAGGATTTCGTCACCACAGAACAAAAAGCTATTTGTGAGGCATATATAGAAAAATCAAAGTGACAATCAGATCAGGATCGTACTAATGAAGGAAAAGAAAAAACTGGCGTATTCACAGGATCCTATGTCGTGAATCCTTTTAACGCTGAATCTGTTCCACTTTGGATTGCTGACTATGTTCTTGGTTCATATGGAACTGG
>JACMPX010000014.1 GCA_014377245.1 Candidatus Altimarinota bacterium | reverse complement strand
CTGCATTATCTCGTACACTATCATAGATAGGAGCAAATTGCTCGATATACATACTGACGATCACAGGCGTAAAAGTCTCTTCATAACCCATCTTGTAAGCTTCACGGATTGCTCTACGTATGAGACGACGAAGAATATATCCTTGATCTACATTCTTCGGAGTGACACCATCTGAAATCATATGGGTAGCAGTACGCAGGTGATCTGCGATGATACGAGCTGACCGCTCGATATAGTTCTTTTCTCAGACGATGGCTTTTATTTTTTGCAAAACTGGAGCGAATGAATCTGTCTCATAGACACTCGCATATTTATTGAGAGTTACAGCACATCTCTCTATACCCATACCAGTATCGACACACTGTGCTGGGAGAGTATTGAGAGTATTTGCGTCAACTCGATTGTATTGCATGAACACATTGTTCCAGATCTCCATCCAACTCTTTGGATCAGTTTCGACATTAGACCCTGCTGGAGGCTTTCACTCTCACATCCAGTAAAATATCTCCGTATCAGGACCGCATGGACCCGTCGGACCTGCTGCCCACCAGTTATCGTCTGCTGGGAGATATGCGATACGATCTATGGGCATTCCGATAGACTTCCAGATTGTTGCTGACTCCTCATCTCGTGGAGCATTGGCGTCTCACTCGAACACTGTCACTGATATCATCGCTGGGTCGAGAGCGAGCCAACGCTTATCAGTGAGGAATTCCCAGCTCATTTCGATAGATTCCTTTTTGAAATAATCCCCGAGAGACCAGTTCCCGAGCATCTCGAAGAATGTCAGATGCGTATCGTCACCCACATCATCGATATCTCCAGTTCGCACACACTTCTGTACATCAGCAAGACGTTTCCCAGATGGATGAGGCTCTCCGAGGAGGTATGGGATGAGTGGTTGCATACCAGCAGTATTGAAGAGGACTGAGGGATCATTCTCAGGTACGAGTGGAGCCGATGGGATGATGGCATGACCATGTGAAAGGAAAAAATCAAGATACTTCTGGCGGATAGTGGAGACGAGAATAGGAAACATAAATAGAGATATAAAAGTAGTAAATCGATTATACACAAAAACTAAAAAAATACACTCAATATTCCAACAATAAACTATATAAAATTATTTTGAAATCGAGAACTTGGATGTATGTATATAGAGCAAAATAGCGAGTACAGAACAGATAATTCCTACACCTATACCAGCAAGTATATCAGTTGGATAGTGAACTTGCAAATAGAAACGAGATAGCGTCACACCAATTGCAAGGATCCAAATACTTATAACTCAATACTTGGTTTGTATCCAGAAAAAATATGTAAAAATAATAGCAAAACATATGGAAACGCTAGTATGACCAGAAGGAAAAGACGAAGTAATGGGTTCAGGTATCTTGAGTACGATACCATTTAATTCTTGAAAAGGACGAAGTCTATTGAAAATATGTTTTAGAATTATCTCTCCAATGAATATATCAGTACTCAGTCAGATCAGTAAAATATAGCCTATAAATCGATATCGATCCCACAAGATCAGAAAAATTGTTAAAAAAAACCACAGAAATGAATAATTTCATATTTTCGTAAGAAAAATCATAGTGCTATCCAATATTTCTGTATGAAATATTGATACCTGTAAGACGAGAAATTGATCTAGTTGGATTATGTATTGGAGCATATTTTTTTATTTTTCTTGGATATCATAGTATGGATATGGAAATCCAAATCCCCAACGAAATGTTGTAGGTAGTCCAGGATTTCATCCAAAAAGTACTCAAGCAAACATCCAATTTTCTCTGAAATCATGTCATTTCTCGGCAATACAAGCATAAAGATTTGCATCAGCAACCAGTTTTTTGTAGAGGGGTCATCATTGCCAATATGCTCGATCATGTGCCTCACAACAATCTCTGTAATCATCATCTTCATAGAGCGTACAGCCATCGGAAATATAGGGATATAGTATACCAATACTATTGTTATGGCGTGTAAAAACTACGCTGATAAAAAGGATTACAAAATGTAATATGAGTGCTGCTCAAATAGCGAGAATACCATAACTAAGATATACTAAAATTGTTATGTATTTATTTTTTGGCATATGATGAATTATTGATTTACTCAACTTTCTTTTAGCTAATAAAAAGAAGGAAACTCAAAAAATGATATTCTATATAGAAAGAAATGCAATGTAGGTCTATACATTTGATATTGACCGAATAGATATATACAATTTTAATATAGAAAAACTCCCAAATTTGGGAGTTTTTCTATATCCTGAAACACTCTGAGACAAAATAATTATTTGATCTCAACAGTTGCACCAGCCTCAGTAAGTTGAGTCTTGATTTTCTCAGCCTCATCTTTCTTGACACCAGTTTTGATGTTTCCACCGTTGTCAGCAAGACCCTTCGCCTCAGCAAGACCCAGACCTGTGATCTCACGGATTACCTTGATAACCGCGATCTTCGCAGCTCCAGCAGAAGTGAGAACAACATCGAATGCTGTCTTCTCCTCATCACCAATAGCGGCAACAGCTCCGGCAGCAGCTACAGGAGCTGCAGCAGACACTCCGAACTTGGTCTCCATAGCAGATACGAGATCAGCGAGCTCGACGATCGTGAGGGCCTCTACGAGTTCCATGATCTTTTCTGCATTCTTAGATAAGTCAGCCATAATAGGAAAAATAAAAAAATAAATATATTTGTCGAGATTTTCACCTCGTGACTATCTCCCGAAGGAGACAGCATACGAGATGACAATTATACAGCTGGAGTATCTTCGACTTTTGTATCATGAGCGACTGGAGCATCTTCGATTGTGATGGCCTCAGCGAGTGGAGCATCGACTGCTACTTCTGCAGAAACTGGAGCCTCTACTACTGGAGCTGGTACAACCTCAGCAACTGGAGTTGGAGCAGCGCCAGATCCTACGAGATCACCCACCTTCGTAAGAGACTTCGCGGTGAGATCCTTACCTGCAGCATCGAAGAATCGAGCGAGACCAGAAAGTGGAGACATCATAGATCCGAGGAGCTTCGCGAGGAGTACCTCTCGAGATGGGAGAGTAGCAAGTTTCGCAGTCTCGGTCGCGTCCATGAGACGTCATTCCATATAACCAGCAACAAATTGCATCTTCTCTTCTTTTTTCCACTCATTCACATATTTGTTAGCAATCGAGAATGTAGAGAGTGCATCACCCTTGCTGATAACGAGACCGACCTGACCTGGGAGAGTAGCGAGATCCACATCTATACCATATGCCGACTTGAACGCTATACGGATGAGAGTCTTCTTCGCAGTGAGATAGATTGCATTTTGAGCTCTGAGATCCCTTTTGAGAGCAGAGATCTCGAGTACAGTGACTCGAGTATTAGAGGTGAATGCAACACTTGTGGCAGCTTTCAGATGAGCCTCGAGGATAGCGAGTTGTTCACTCTTTTTTGCTTTTGTAACAGCCATAGGATAATAATTATGAATTATGAATTATGAATTATGAATTTCATAAACTTCTGACAATATCTGGGATAAAAAAAATCCGCACATATCGTACGAACGAGGGAAGTTTTACAGTTTTACAGTTTTTGACCTGTTGTTTTGTGAATCTTGCACCGTCCATCTCGATAGGATATTTTTATGCCTTGTGAGCAACCTACGGTCTACGATAGAATTAACTGGATTATAGCAAAATATTGTATTTGTCAAAAGATTTTTTGTGGATATGATATCCATTGTATATATTTTTATACTTTATATAAAATTGTACCTGAATTTTTATCTTAATTGCTTCTTCATTTATATAAAATTTAAGGATCTGCTGATCTTTTTTTATTCAATTGCTTCTTATTTTAAGAATTTATAAATCTATCGATGAGATTTTTGCAGAAATTCGGAACTGTTTGAGCGTAACGTACACCAAAGGAATTTCCAATAGGACAAGTCGCAAAGGGAAAATTTTTCGAATTTCTAAAAATGAATCGAATACAAATACAAAAATAAATCAACAAAAAAGGACTTTTGATACTTTTGGTTAAAAGTATAGTAATACTGTAGCTAAAAAACGTGAAAAAAATCCTATTTCTCATCTCTGTTGCCTTATTTGCGTTCATCGCATTTTTTGTGATAGATGTCTGGAAAACCGTATGAAGTACCCCAAATACGGCATACGGACACATCATACTCAGAGATAGAGTATGACAGACAATTACGGACAAATGAAGAGCTGGAGGATATGCTCTCCCTTATTCTAGATCTCTCGATAGCGAGCTCGTCAATAATATATTGCGAGTTGAGGATGCTCACTTTTATGACCACTATGGTATCAATACTGCTGCCAAAATCGCGAGTATCTATCAGAATATATCAGCTGGTGAAATCGTACGTGGTGGATCGACGATCACAGAGCAATACGTGAAAAATGCCTATTATCCGAGAAGCACTCGGACCATACTACAGAAAATCAGAGAAGCACTCGGAGCTATCATTATCGAGTATAGCTATAGCAAGGATGTGATACTGAGACAATATCTCTCGACTGTCTACATGGGAAATGGTCTCTATGGGATTGCTACTATAATAGGGGCCAATCCTGATGATAGTACTATTCTCGATATCATAGCGAGACTTAGGTATCCGAATATATCAGAATCAAATCGAGATACGGTCCTCGCATATAGAGCAAGAGTCGCTGAAAAAATCGGGAAAAAGTCAACCAATATACAACTCGAAGACAAGAAACCACGAACATCTATAGACCTCTTCCCTCTAATCACTCAGCGAGTGGATAAGGAGGTATCTCGATATTGTGGATGAGAATCAAATACACTCAACAAGTGGACAACACAAATCCCTGAGAATATCTGCGATATGAGCGAGATACGTCTCACACTAACAATAGATGCAGAGCTCATGCGTGAATCACTCCGCATAGCAAGATGAGTACTCATATCTCTAGATTGAAAAAATGTCACTAACGCATCCATTTATATCACGGATCCTGTATCAAATACGATCCTCGCCTATATCGGAAATACGAAGGTAAGTGAACAGATTGATATGATTGTGCGACGACGATCCGTCGGTTCTCTCCTGAAGCCGTTTATCTATCTCCTTGCCTTACAACAATGAGCTGATTCTGAGGACTATCTTCTGGATGACAAGACGAGCTATGAGACGAGTGAAGAGGGTAAATATTTTGTTCCAGAGAACTACAATCCGAAATCATATGGTCCTATCAGACTCCGTGAGGCACTCGGCAACTCGCTGAATGCTGCTACCGTTAGACTCACAGATAGCCTCGGGATACCTGCAGTCTACGATGCGTTGCGAAGTAAAACTCTCTCACTCGATCATGATGCTTGATACTATGGATATGGGATATCCCTCTGAACCGTGGAGACAAGTATGGAGAATATCGTCGATGCCTATCGATCACTACTTGATATGACTGATATGGACAATTGGCAGATCGCTCAGATACTCTCTGATCCGAGGAATCGGGCCCGCACTTTTGGCATCTCTAGCATACTAGGTTCCTCTATACCCCTGCCAGTAAAAACTGGTACGAGCACAGACTTCCGAGATAACTGGACAATATCATACTCACCAGACGCAATCATCGGAGTATGGGTCGGCAATAGCGATGGATCAGCGATGGGCGATGTATCGGGTGTAACTGGTGCTGGACCGATCTGGAGGGCTATCGCGGAATACATGATAAAAAATTGAACTATAAAATCACACATTTCTCCAACACCGAAGTGACTCCATCAGATTGCCATCTGTCTCGATATTCCTTGTCTGCGAAAGGAACTTCTCTATACCAAGAAATCTGAAAGTCCAAAAAGTCGACACAGTGAATGACTCTATTTCCGCTCTGATTTTTTTGGGAAAATATCAGCGAGTGAAATAGAGAAGTGGAAGATACTACAATAGTTGCAAAATATATATTTTCTCTATAATCCATAATATGATCATCACAATTGGCGGGCATCACGGAGCTGGCAAGAGCACTCTCGGAGCTCATCTCGCAGAACACTATAGATACAAGAGATATTCAACATGAGATTTCATGAGAGGACTCGCTCTAGAGCGATGAGTATCTATCATAGATATCAATCGTGAAGCAGAAACTGATGGTAGTATCATCGATACTATACTTGATGATAGACAACGGGATTTAGGAAAAGTTGAGGATGATTTTATCATTGATGGTCGTCTCGCCTTTCATTTTATTCCTCATGCTATGAAAATATTCCTAACAGTCACACCACTGGAGGCAGCACATAGGATATTCACAGATTCAACACGCCAAGGTATAGAAACACATGAGACAATCGAGCATACAGTAGTAAATATCGAGATAAGACGTCAGAGTGAGAATGATCGGTATATGAAGTATTATGGTCTCCATATCTATGATATGGATCTCTATGATGTCGTGATCGATACGAGTAGTCGGACTCCAGATGAGGTATACAATTTAGTAATACAAGCCATAGATGCACTACACAAATAAGCAAATTCTAAATCAAAAACTCGGAAACAATGCATTCGCCTGGGACGATAGAACAATAAAATATGGACAGCCCCCTACTCTCACGATACCTGCTCTCATTTGTGGCTCGATTGATGACGTGAAAGTATGATCTACTATCTCATTCGAAGAATTAGAAAATAAGGAACTCAGATCCTGTATTTGAATTGAGAATTTTGTTCGGCTCGATGAGAGTACTGTAGTATTCGACAATCACAATCATGCCCTATATTTCTGGATAGATGCTATCAGACAATGAAAAATAACATCAGGATTCGAACTATTACATATCGATGAGCACTCAGATCTCTGGGATAATGAGAACACCCTCGATCATCATCGAGCAATACTCGACGAGCAATATGCATGGGAATTCACCAATCACTCTTGCAATGTCGGCAACTATATACTCCCTGCGATAGAGTGTGGTCTTATCGGCAATATAGTACGCATAGAGAATGAGTATCAGATCGATAGCTATATGGATTATATCCCGAGCAAGAATAGCATACTCAATCTCGATCTCGATATATTTTCGCCTGAGCTCGATCATATTCCAAGTGAGAAAAAAATAAAAATCATCAAAAAATTGCTCAAAAGAGTGAAATATACTACAATAGCGACATCTCCTTATTTCATAGAACAATGACAAGCAATAGATTATCTACATCGAATACTACAGAGTTAGATTTTTCAGAAACCGAAAAAAAATCACTAAAAAAACATATTATAGAGAAAATGTCATGAATGAATGTAGCGAGTTCTATGTCTCTGTGATGATTTTTTAATTGTATAGAAATCCCCGAAATCAGTACGATTTTATATTCAATAGAAAACATATCAGCGTGGAACACTTGGGTACGATTGCAAAAGAAACTTTGTATCGAGTGAACACGTAGAAATGCTAGTAAAATGCCATGAGTTTATATGAGTAAAGTAGGAGAATTTTTTCAACAAATATGATCCCTATGATTACTTGATAGTTCGGACGAATTAGTTACACGAGTTAATCAAGATATTGAAGCTATTATCACAAAAAATCCTATTTCTTAGTAGGATTTTCTTCATCTTCTCTCTTACGCCTCATACTCTCATCGAGTTTTTTGATATGATTTGTCTCTTGATGATCATGTGGAGGATGAGGAGTTGTATGTGACTGTGAATTTTCTCAGCTATCTCTTTTGTCCGAGCTTGCCGCATATGTGGCGCCTAGAGAGCTTACGATGATGGATAGAGTGAGAATTATGTATGTTGGTATGATTTTCATATTTATATAATAACACATATTTATATATTGACAAGTTTATTTAGGACTTTTTTATCAAAAGGTAGACTTTCTGGGAGTTTCCCATATAATCCCAGGCATGTGAATCGTAGCAAACCAAGTCATCATCGAGAACAAAAAAGCCCTATTCGACTATGAAGTCATCGAAGAATTCGAGGCTGGGATAGTATTGATGGGGGGTGAAATCAAGAGCATACGCAATGGAAGTGCCAATCTCAAATGAGCCTACATCACCATCCACTCTGGTCGTCCTGTCCTTATCGGCTCTCATATATCAGAATACAAGGGGAGTACTGGTATAATAATTGATCCCAAGCGAGAACGACTCATCCTCATGTCGAAGAAAGAAATACTCAGAATCGGACAAAAAGTAAAAGAAACAAGCGCTACACTCGTCCCAGTGAGCATCTACTCCAAGGGAAATATATTCAAGGTACGGGTTGCTCTCGCAAAATGACGCAAAAAATGGGAGAAAAAAAATCTCCTCAAAGAACGAGATCTCGATAGAGAAAATCGAGTTCAATTTTAGTTCTTCCTTCGTACTCTCCATTACCTCTTCCTTATGTGATTTTTGATTATCAATCGTTGAGATTTTTGCAGAAGTTTGAAACCGTTTGAGCACAGCGTACACCAAAGAAATTTCCAATGCGACAAATCACAAAGGAGCAGTTTTTTGAATTTCCAAAAAAGAATCGAATATAGTTAGCAAATTATATATACTCTTTAAGGGTAGAAACACATAAGACTCTAAAGATTTTCATTACTTTTTATATAAAAAGTAATGGGAAGCACTCTGAATCTAGATTCCTACGTACGCAAAAATAACAGTAACCCGATGTCACAAAAATCTCTATGATAAACGATCGATTCATCACCTACTTCCGAGAGAACTGTTTCCAGAATAATGAGGCAGAACTACAAAAATTTCTCACAGCTATACAAAAACCAATACTGCGTACTATTCGTATCAAACCAGGAAAAGTGGAGCAAGTGAAAAAAAACCTCGAAACAGATGGTTGGGTACTTACATCAACGAGTATTGATGAAGTATTTGTTATGGATCGTAGAGCAGATTTTAACCCACTCGAGAGACGACTCGGGTTTTCTATGGATCATCTTCTCGGGAATTTCTATATCCAAGAGCTCGCAGCAGCACATCCTGTAGATATACTTGCTGATCATACAAAGCATCTAGAGCAACAAAAATTTTCTCAAAAAGGAAGTATTTTGAATGCGGAATGAGTACCAAAATGAATCGTATACAACAATACGGTGAATGACAAAACAGAATGACAGAAACAAAAAACAAGTTTTTTAGAAAATTTCTTGATTCTCGATATGGCAGCGAGTCCTGGTGGCAAGACTACACAGCTGGCAGAATACTATCCCAACTCATTCATCATCGCAAACGAGCCAACTCGCGAAAGGCTCCCACAACTCCTCCAGAATCTAGAACGCATGGGAAATGGTAACATTGGTATCACTCTCTATCCGGGACAACTCTATCGTCACCAGATTGAGCTCTTCGATCGAGTGCTCCTCGATGCTCCCTGTAGCTGAGAGTGAACTCTATTCAAGGGAACTGATGCCGTGAAACACTGGCATCTGAAAAATATCCGAGAAATCGCAAGACTCCAAACCAAGCTCCTCGATGCAGCACTCCATACACTCAAAGTAAATGGAGAAATGATATACTCAACCTGTTCACTCAATCTCATCGAAAATGAATGAGTCCTAGAAGCAATGTCAGAGAAATATGGTGATGCGTTTGAGATCATTTTCCAGAAAAAGTTCTGGCCACATATCGATGGAACGGGTGGATTTTTTGTAGCAAAAATCCGAAAAACGAAATCACTCCTGTCGTCATCTAAAAATACTAAAGATCAAGATATATCCGAAAAATCAGGAAATGAATGGAAAAAATCTGAACCAAAATTCCAGATAACGAATAATAAGGAACTCCGACTATTTCGCGGAAATATATCTCCATGGCAATGTCAGAATGGAGTCACACTCTATGAACATGAGAACAAAATACTTGCATTACGAAATGATGAAATAGGAGAAAAAATCAGAGAGAGAGTATTCCTAATGAGATATGGGGAACAAATATGAGTAGTAGATCACGGCAAATTCGTTGTGAGTAATCGGACATGGCGATACCTCGATATGGCCGATACTATCCAATATATTATCTCAAATGAGGGAGAGATCGATAGATACCTCAGATGAGAGACTATCGAATCATCTGGATCAGATGAGTATATTCTCATCATTTATTTGGGACAGATTCTCTGACTTGAGTACCGCAAATGAAATATTATCTCTAATACTTTCTCGCATGAGTGGCGTCGCAAATAAAAATCTCTCTCGATAATCGAGAGAGATTTTTTTATATAATGCTATTATTGAATCGATTTGATTTTATCAGTGAATGATGTGAATGGATAAGCACCTTCTACAGTTGAGTACTTCCCTGTTTTTACATTGAGAAGGAGTGTCCCTGGGGTTCCTCCCATTCCATATTTCTGAGCCTCGCTTGTTTCTGATTCGAGCTGTACGAGTGTAGCCTTGCTATCAAAACAAGTCTGCCATTTACTCATATCAAGAGAGAGTTTCTTGGCTATAGCTGGGAGACCAGAAACTGGGTAGACACTTCCCTGCGTAGTTCCATCCATAATAGCATGGTAAAATTCAATATATGCCTTGTCTCCACCGACCTTTTTAGCACAGAGAATAGCGAGTGCCTTAGCCTCAGTACCTGAATGATTGACTCCGCGATTATTTTTGAATGCAAATACAACCTTATCTCCATACTGAGCAAGGAGAGATGATTGAATCTTAGTATCACTATATTGCTTGATGCAAAAAGGACACTCCATATCAGAGTACTCGATAGCAACGATATCTGCTAACTTGTTCCCTTCGAGAGCAGCACCAGATAAGATTACTGCGATCTCTGCAGGTGTCATGGTGGCACCACTTGCGAGAGCTTTAGGAGCAGTAGCTGCCTTAGTTCCGCTACCAAATGTAGAGATATACTTCTTCATTGCCTCTATATTCGATGGATTTTGTGGATCATTGACGGAGAGATTTTGTGCCTGAGTCATAATATCATAGTTTGCCTTGCCTCCGACCTTCGAGTATTCGATGTCTAAGAGTGCTTGCTTGACGCCTACAGGATTAATGTTGAGACTCTCTGGAAGAGAAATGGAATTCCCTGTGAGGAGATAAAGTCAAGTAGCATTGAGGAGTATAATTACAACCAATAGTATATGTGTGAAAGAAAAATTTGCCTCATCTCAGGCTTCTGGAACAGATGTAGTTTCAGTTTTATTGGTTAACATAAGAAATTATAAAAAAATAGACAAATCTATGATATGAGAACAACGAGTAAAAGCAAAACGATATTCACAAAATCCTTTGACAAGATGTTTTTTATTGTAGGAAGGGATTCTTTTAATAATGGTCGTGTTAAGCATATAGGATTATTTCTTTATCATTTTGATGAAAAAATAATATGCTCTACGAGGAAAACTATTAGATGCTTCATACCTCAGCATCATATATACCACAGTACCTATTATCCTGGGAGTGCGGTAGACTGGGATCCCAGTTTCCGAAAAACAAAATTTAGATTCCTGCTTACACAGGAATGACAGATACAAAGACTATTTCTGCATAAATTCTTACCTGCTACTCCACTCATAGTATGCCCTCGCACCCACCATGGCCGCATTATCCATCGAATATATTATCTGAGTTGGTGCTAGGAATGAAACATGGGCAATATCAGCAAGTGTTTTGATTTTCTTTTTGAGTTTGGTATTTGCACTCACTCCTCAGGCGAGTAGGATCATTTTAGTATCTTTTTGCTCTGCAGCTCTCATGAGTTTTTTTGATAATATATCTGTCACTACTTCTTCGAATTCATAGGCAATTTGTATTTTTTTTTCAGGAGTGAGTCACTCGGGTGTAGCTATCTGGATATCGATATACCGCTTCACGGCACTCTTGAGTCCAGAGAATGAGAAGTCAAGAGACTCCTTATACAATAACACAAGAGGAAAAATCCCCTCATATTCTCCAATATATTTCTCTGCGAGATCAGCAATTTTTTTTCACCCTGGAAAACCCATACCGAGCATCTTCGATACTTTATCGAAGCACTCCCCTGCAGCATCATCGTGCGTCTGCCCGATCATCTCCAGATCGTATAACGAATTCCAAATATAGAGCTCAGTATGACCACCTGAAACTGTGAGAACAACAGATGGGAATATTATATCTGACTCTTTTCTTTCCAAGAAATTCGCAAATATATGACTCTCGATATGATCGATCCGCATCATAGGCTTACCTGATGATAGGGCAAGTGTCTCGGCGACAACGAGACCTGTGAGGAGAGATGGGGCAAGACCTGGATGATCCGTACAAGCGATAAGATCGATATCTGACAAGTGAATCCCAGCATCTCAAAGTGCGTCATCGATACATGGGAATATCGCATTCGCATGGCTACGAGCAGCTACCTCGGGTACAACACCACCAGTAGCACTATGTTCGAGTTGTGTCCGAGTCGAGAGAGAGATACACACTTTATCTCGCATCACTGCTACAGAAGTGTCATCACAGGATGTTTCGAAAGCAAGGATATACAATTGAATAATTGATTACTAAATATTAGAAATTTGATTTAATCACTAGAATATATTGGGAAAAACTAAAATATCAAGAGTTGGACAGATAAATAATAATTATTACTACATTTATCTACACCATAAAAATATAAAGATTTGCCAAGAATTTGATCTATTGAATTAAAAACGGATCTCATTCAAACCTGTGAATGAATGAAAGATTGAGAGCATTTTATACTCAGAATTCATTGAGTTAATAAAGAACGAAGTGCCCTATAATCTCAATGAATTTTTCTGGAGGATGGGAGAAGTTTTTCATATCATTCTCATGAGTGAGAAGAAGTAAGATGAACTTTGCATTAATTAAAAAAACCATGATCCCTGAGTGTCTCTATCTGAGCAATATTGCAACACTCTGAGAGTTGCTCAAATGATATATCCTTAATTCCATCAACACTTCCTGCGAGCTTCAAGAGTTTTCGTCGTGTGACTGGGCCTATCCCTGGCAGTTCTTCGAGGATATTTTTTTTCATAGATTTGGACCTAGCAGATCGGTTCGCTGTTATAGAGAATCTATGAGACTCATCTCTAGCCTTCTGGAGTACCATGAGCTCTGGTGTCCCATGGGTGAATAATACTGGAATTGGATTCTCAGGAAGAAAAATCTCCTCTTCTCGCTTGGCAATAGAACAAATGGGAGGCAATGACATCTCTATTAGTATTTGTCATTGCGAGTCTTGGACCTGTCCGGCTCAGTTGGAAAGCAATCCATATTCCGTATTTTCAGAAATACTAGAACTGATAATACTTCGCGATAATGGATCTATAGGTTTACCTACATTTGAATTCTTCACTTTTATTTTTTCGCTTTTATTTCTATAGATCCCTTCATTGATCCCGGATATAGCACTCGAGAGTTGTCACTTGCCTCCATCGATGATGATAAGATGAGGGAGATTATCCTGCTCGATTCACTCAAGTGTACGACGCATCATAACCTCACGATGAGATGCATAGTCATCTATCATTCCATCCTCAAGAGATTTGATCTTGTATTTGCGATATCTTGAGGGATCTGGTCGTCAATTCACGATGACAACACGGGATGCATAGGTAAATCTACCATCTGTATGAGATATATCATAGCATTCAAATATTATTTCTCATTTTTGAGGTACTGCATATCCCAATCGCTCGAGAATATTAGACATATGTTCACGTGTGAGTATCTTGTTCTCAAGTGTGGCGAGTTCTCTTTTGTAGGCATACTCCCTGAGCTGGTTTTGAGTGAAATCGAGGAGATCTTTTTTGGGTCAGATTTTCGGGATTTCGAGTTGTATTTTTTGTGATTTGAGAAATATCACGAATGCAGTATCGGTGAAATCTCTCTGGCAGAGTAATATATTAGGAATATCTCAATCTATATTTACTACATATTGCCTCATAAGGAATGCTATCATGACATCCTCTCATTCCTCTATTCCTGATTGTATCTCATGTCTATATACTCATACAACCTGTGATCATCTAACCTGAGTGAGTGCTATATATGTTTTATCATACTTTTCATACTGTATACATATATCTATATCTCCATCAACGATATCTCTGACTTTTTGTCTCTCATGGAGTCATCTGAGCGCTATGAGTGTTTCTTTGATTTTCTGGGCTTCTTCGAAGTCAAATACCTTTGCCTTCTCTCTCATCTCATACTCTAGTTTGTCGAAAACAGCTACTGCATCTCCAGAAAGAAATCATCGTACATTCTCTATATTCTGACTATGTTGCTCTAATTTACTCTTCTCTAGCATACAGGGAGCTGGACAGAGTCATATATAGTAATCAATACATGGTATGGTTTTTCATGCCTTGTCTGTAATTAATATATTATTCTGATAATAGGAAGTATCTACCCCATCTCTTAACAGATCCTTCGTATTTAAGGATGGCAAACTATTTATAGACTTTTTTTGTGAAAACTTTACTCTACAGTTTCTAATGTTGAATATCCTACGTAACGCTCTCACTGATTGCTCTACTCCTGAGACATATGGACCAAAATATACTCCGCCATCTCGTATCTTTTGGCGTGTTTTGATGAGCTCTGGTACTGGAGAATTGGTTATCTTGAGATAGGCGAGATTTTTATCGTCTTTCATCAATATATTGTATTTGGGTGTGAGATGCTTGATGATGTTAGTCTCGAGTACCAGTGCTTCGACCTCGGTCTGACAGGTGATGATCTCGATATCTATGATCTTAGCAACCATCTGCCGTTTGGCGAGAGAGAGATCATTCGTCTTCACGAAGTAGCTACTGACTCGACTCTTTAGATTTTTAGCTTTACCAACATACATCACCTTCCCTGATATGTCCTTCATCTGATAGACTCATGGACCCTTTGGAAGATTTATCAGTATATGTTGGATGTTTTCTAGATTTTTTGACATTATTGATATTCTATACTTGCAAATGGAAAAAAATGATTATACTATAGTGTATAAAGCTTATAATATATATTTTATGGAAAAACTCCAGCCTCAGTTAGAAAATTCTCGATTTCCTATTCAAACTATTCCAGTGGTATCAAAAATAGTAATGTCACTCATAGCGAGTGGAGTCATGTGAGCATGTTCAACTCCTCCTAAAAAATTACCAAATACCCAATATACACCAGTATACGAGGAGCCAATATACGTTCCTGTCTATAGAGAGCCTATTCTTACCAAGAAAGTATATACGAGCAATTGACCTCTTGGAGATAAAATGTGTGAGTATACTTATAATACTCAGCAAAAGGTATTAGCACTATGCGAAACAAAAGAACCCATAGTAGTTCGCAGTTATAGTAAAGTGATACCTTCAAGCTTAGTAGCTATTCCATGAAAAACAATTATTATTCCATGAAAAACGGAATTTGGCTATAGATATGGAATTGGAATGAATGGAAAATATGGTTACTCATATTGACCACAATACACTCAACCAAAAAATGAACATACTATGCCAAGAATTGAATCAATACCTGCAAAACTTGTTTCTTGCAAAGTAGTTAAGCCATTTGATCAGAAAGACTGATCACAAATACCAACCCGAGACTTTTGCAACTAACTCAATACTTACTTCTTTTTGATTTCTACTCTTATACTGATATATGCCAACTCAACTTGATCCTACCTGGCTACCAGGAAACGAACCAATATTGGATTCAGATATACTATGAGGAGTATATAAGACATCCAGAGTCAGCAAAAAAGTATCTGAGATTATCGAGATTTTATCTGAAAGGGTTGTTCAATGAACATGCTATGTTTTTCGAATAAAAAATATCAAAGATAGTCACTCAGAAATCAAAAGTGATGATCTCCTCTGGTATATACGAGGATGAATCAGTGAGGATGAAAAAAAACTATTAGAAAATATAAAAATGAAATGAAATAATATAGTTATACCGAGAGAATTATCAGGAAAAATCTCTACTGCAATTTCTTTACTGACGGGAGTCAAGCAAATATAATACTGGGAATATAAGCTCATTTTGACTCCTGATCTTATTTTAATATACTATCAATAGAATATTATCAATACTATCCTATGTCAAAAGACTACTATACAT
Organism: Candidatus Altimarinota bacterium; assembly: GCA_014377245.1. Classification (GTDB taxonomy): domain Bacteria; phylum Patescibacteriota; class Gracilibacteria; order BD1-5; family UBA2023; genus JABFSX01. The sequence continues at coordinate 34,370 of JACMPX010000014.1, read as the reverse complement.
CTCTCGGTGTGAGCAAATGAGCCAGTGAAGCCGATATCAAAAAAGCTTACAAAAAAAAGGCTATGGAACATCATCCAGATCGCAATATAGGAGACAAAAAATCTGAAGCTAAATTCAAAGAAATAAATGAGGCATATCAGACTCTCGGAGATAAAGAGAAACGAAAGAGCTATGATCAATTTGGATCAGCAGAATGAAGTCCTTTTGCGTGAGGTGGCAATCCTTTTAGTGCAGGACGCACGCAATCTCGGGGACAATCAGATCGTGCTCAGTCGAGTGGATTTGAAGATATTTTTTCTCAATTTGGTGGTTGAGGTAATGTTGAATTCGATATCGGTGATATCTTTGGTGGTGGTCGTACACAGTCACGACAACAACCTAGAGAAGAAGAGGCAAAAAAAGAAATTCAAAACCTCGATGTCGTAGAAAATATCGAGATTCTTTTTCTAGATTTTCTCTATGATACTACACTATCTATTAAAACGGTATATGGAAAAGTCCTCACACTCAAAGTCAAAGCAGGAACAAAGCCTGGTACTCGATTCAAGATATCATGAAAATGAAGAACTATGGATGGGAAAACTTGAGATATGTTTGTGATTGTCGATGCCAAAATGCCGCAAATACCGCTTGATCCAACAGTTGAGAAAATGATCGAGGCAATCCGCTATCAGATCTAATTTTCCCTTGCAAAGAACAAAAGAAATTCTATAATAAAAGACATATTCTATCGTCTTTTTATGGCAAAAATCTCACAATATCTACTCATCATCTTAGCAACAATATTTGTAGGTTTTCTCGGATATCACACATATAATCTTGCAACGAGCACCCTATACTTCTCATTTCTATGAGCCGAGAATCAATCTGGTAAGAAGCTCATGATCTCCCTAGATCGTCCATGGTTCGCAACATCGAGTTACGATGAATTGCTAGATCAGGATGCCATAGTATGAGCAATGAGCAAAAATGGAAAAAAATGGAACCCTACTACGTCATGAGAAGAATATTTTGCTGTCAAAAATAATACTATAGAACTCACACCAGCCGCTTGGAGCAAGTGAGATCAGCTCATAATAGACGCAACTATCTACAATGCTACAACAAAGAAAAAATGGGAACTGCCACGCAATATTTCGTTCACTTATTCTGATGATCCGAGAACAATAGAGACAAAACGTATAGGCCAACCAAAGGATATGACATACAAAGTGACAACCTATTGATATGGTGATCTCGATGTCTCAGATGTAAGATGGTATATCGGGAAGATGTGACCCAATGAGAGCTGTGGGATGAATCTATGAGATCCCCAACTCTGGACTCGAGTGAAGACCAGAGAGATAGAGAAGCATACTATTAGTCAGAGAAAGATCGGAACATATCAGCTAGAGCTCGAGAATTACCCGAGTGATGCCTGTATCATAGCTGGGCTCGCATGAGATACTGAGAGTATAGTATTTGCTCCACTCGATAGATTCACAGCTACTGGTGTCGTGACTGATATACTCTCGAGTGAGTATAATATGCTGAGTCGTATAGAGTTCCGATTTTCTACTGATATATTCACAGATAGTGGGACACTCTATAGCGATGAATATCTGGAGCACCGGCAGAGAGCAAAGAATGAGTTCTTGAAACGACTCAATATCACAGAGTGAATCAATATCACAGAGGATAACCTAGAACTCAGTCCAAACAAAGCTGTCATATATGCGAATCTCATAGAGTGAACTCAGTATAGTCTCAATATCGATACAATCGAAGATATCTATGGGAGAAAAACAAGTATGAATATGGATATACTAGCTAAGAGTGTACCATCGCTATCACTCAAGATACCTGGCAATAAAACTATATTCAAATACTGAGATCCAGTCGAGGCAAAACTATACAGGAGTCAGGGAGCTAAAAACGAATATAACATAGAACTATGTCAAATATGAATCGATGGATATGCGAGAGTAGAGCGGATGAACGAATTGAGAAACAAATCTCATATACAATCCGTATATGACCTACTCGGCAGTCGAGAAGTGTCGAGTTGCGTGAAGAAAGCTATTCCTATGATACAGTGAACAACAGTCTCTACAATTCCTATGAGTTTGTTCGTATCAGGTTGACTCGCTCCAGGACTCTATATTCTAGCATTTTCTGATAAATCAGATATCAGTACTATCGATAGATGGGTACCACCGAGAGTATTCTCAGTGATCGATACTCATATCACAATGAAAATAGATAGTAGTGGAAAAATGCAATTCCTGGCTACAGATATACGAACAGGAGTACCTCGAGCAGATCAATCGATCACACTCAGAAATAACATATCTCAACTCTATACACAGGATACAAGAAATAGCTATAATATTATATATACACCACTCTCAGCTCAGTCTTGGTGAACTGGCACTATTTTATGAAGGACTGGAAAAGATGGTACTCTACAAAAAGATCGATGAGCTATTGATGGCTATGATCCCTACTCACTTACGAGCGAATGGTGGGGTGAATACGAGGGCAGATATAACTCTTTCGTTGCATTATCACAATGAAACTGACATCTAGGCTATTTAGTGAGTACTTGGAATGATGGAATCACTGGATGGAATTTTGGTATGAAGGAGTCGGATTATAGCTGGGAAACAAGATCACTATATAGTGCATATATACACACAGATCGGCGTCTCTATCTCCCTGGTGATACCATCTATATCAAGGGATATCTGAGAAAAAATGAGAAAAGTCTATCGATCCCTGAATGAGAAGAATTCGACATCAATATCACTGATCAGGAGTGAAAATCCATCGCGAGTAAGCGAATTAAGGCAAATGCCTATGGTTCTATTGCAACGACTATCATACTCAGCAAAGACACCACTCTCGGTTCTTATTCGGTCTGAGTACAATTAGTACGGGATCCAAATATTTACATATGAAATGGCTATGCCAATTTCCAAGTAGAAATATTCTCTAACCCAACATTCACAGCTACAGTACAGCTCTCGAGCCATCAAGTCACAAACGGTGTCATCAATAATATTCGAGAAATTACAAATACTGATACATCTACCCCATGGTATGACAAGTCGTATAAATCCAATATCACAATCGAGTGAGTTGTTAAGGCTCGTTACTATAACGGTAGTGAGATAAAAAGTGTACCACTAACCTACAGAATATACAGGAGTGTTCACTATGATATGAGTAATTGGTGAGATTGCTTCTGGTGATGTTATTATGAGCCGACGCCTGAGTTCTATACCGAATGAACTGGATCTATCGATGCTGATGGCTATGGTATTATCAGAGCTGATGTAGAATTCTCTTCGTTCTCAGATGACTATATCTATACTGTTGAGGTGACGATCAGAGATCCTCTCACAAGTCAGAGTATCACATCAGCAGCTACACTACTAGTTGGATTAGGGCAACAATATAAGATGACAGATATGGATAATCCACTCCAAGCGACTGTATCGAAAAAAATACTAAAACCAGGTGATATACTTACAGCAATAATAAAACCTAAGCGAGGAAAATGGGATCAGAGTCTTTCAAAAAAATACCGATATGAGTTCGTCCACAGAGTATATAGGAGTGCATCTATATCAACACTTCGTGGAGAATCAACTCCGATAATCAACAGTACTGATACTCGTGTTCGTGAGTGATCTATTGTCAAGTCAACTATAGATCTCGATACTCGATGATTGAAACCAGGTGAATATTTTCTGCGTATTCTTCCCATCACTCCAGAGTGATTGAGTGCACCGAATGAGTCTATACATGAGACGCTGATCTATATGACTGGGGACTTCGTGAGCAGAGATACTCAACTCAGAGTTATACCAGAGAAGACTGTATACAGAGAAGGAGAGTTAGCACATGTACTCATCACGACACCCTTCTCGAGCTGATGATACCTCTATATCACACGTGAGCGAGGAGGCGTCATAGATCACGAGTATATTCTATTCACTGGATCAACCTATGTTCGAGACTATACTATAGATGATACGTTCTATCCTAATGTGTACATCGGAGCTATTGCATTCCCACGTGGATGACCGACAGATAAAGCCTATGCTGTGGGATATGGTGAGATCATCATGGATATAACAGACAAAAAATGAATATTGGATATAAAAACAAATAAAAAAACCTATAAAAATCGTGAAATAGTCTCGGCAGATATCACTATGACTGATGCAAATAATAAAGGGGTAGCTGGTGAGGTAGAGATAATGGTAGTAGATGAAAGTCTCATTCGTCTCCTCGGTAATATAGATCTTGATATTATTCCCAAATTTTTCCAGAAATATCCATTCACAATGAAAACTGCCATGACCGCTATTGGTATCGAACGCAATCGTTTTTTATCGAGAAAATGATCGAATGGCGGAAGTGGAAATAAATGATGAGATGGTGCACAGATATCTTCACGGACACTATTTCAGAATACTGCCTACTATAATCCGTCAATATTGACAGATGTAAGTGGGAAGGCAAAATTCATATTCCAACTTCCAGACAATGTCACTGATTATCGGATAATAGCGATCGGACAGACGCGATCTTCTCAATTCTCCGTAACAGAAAAAACAATAGCCGTACGACGTGAATATACTCTCGAAGTGCATGCGCCATCACTATCATACTCTGGAGATCTAACGACTATCACTGCATCGGTATTCAACTCGACACCGCAGATAACAGGAGCAACTCTCGATTTGAATATTGGTACTGGTGGTTCCTTATTAACACAATCATCGGAAATCATTCTCAATCCTAGTCAATCGATCAAACAAGAGTATAAAATAAAAATATGAAAAGAGTGGAATGGCAATATTCCATATACTCTCGTGCTCAAAGATAAAAAATGAATCATTCTCGACAGTATTACAAAAATACTGTATGTATCAAAACCGCCAATTATAGCTGACACTTTTCGTATATCTGGTTTTGCAAATACTGGAACAGTATTGCTGATACCAAAAATAGATGAAAATACCAGTCCAGAATCACGTGTAACAATATCTGTATCAGATAGTCCATTACATAATCCTGAGAAGATCATACAATCTATGATTGCCTATCCATATGGATGTATCGAGCAGACGATCTCGAGCACTCTGCCAAATGCTGTGGCAATACAACTAGCAACAAATCTCAGTTTATCAATCAATATGCTAGAGGCTCAAAAAAATGTTACTGAGTGAATTGCTAAAATACTCAAAATGCAAGATAGTACTGGTGGCTGGAAGTACTGGGAGTGAGATATTAATGTGAATGAGCATGTCACACCATATGTGATTCGCTCTCTCTATGAGTTCCGTAAGCTGGGAGTGAGTATACCAGATGAGGTGATAATACGAGGGCTTGACTATATTAGCAATATACCTATCGGGGATGATATGGATAATCAATCGGAGATTTTTGCTACTCTTGCTCTATGAAAACATCCAAAATCCAAAGCGATACAAAAGTCAATCGATATAAATAAGCTCTCTCGTCATGGGTATCTCATGTACAGTCTTGGACTTTTATATATGGGTAGATTCGATGAAACTGCCAAGAAAAATCTAGAAGCCCAAATGAACTCTAGAAAAACCGAATCCTACTGGTACTGGGATGATACCGCTGATCGTGCGATATATGCCAGGCTCCTCATACGAATCGGTGAGCAGAAGCGTGCATGAGCCATCATCACAGATATTCTCAAGTGAGTCAATCTAGAATCATATTTTATATCGACACAATCAAAGATACAACTCTTCATGTGACTTATAGAGCTATCAGACTGACCGAACTCACTTTCATCATTCACGATCTCTACAGGCAAACTCAAAATTCCTTTGAATCCCAAAAAATGAACTCATAGATTCAGCTATGATACTCGCAGATCTATGCTTGGGAATACACTCGATATTTCTGGAGTCAGTAGCAATCTCTACTATGAACTCAGTATTTATGACGAGCCTACCAATATATTCGCTGTAAAAAGCAAAAATCACCTTGATCTAGGGGTGACTCGAGTATTTGAAAAAGTCGATGAATCAAAATGACTCGACAAACAATGACAATTCATCTTATCAACACATGTCACTACTGGAATATTTGCCAAGTGAGAGCTCTATAGGGTGCGTATTACTGTGACACCGAAACAAGAGAATACAGCCAAATATTATCTCACACTTGAGGACTATATCCCGGGAGGCTGGAGACCAATACAGTGAATATTTAATACTGAGAGCTCGAGTACGACGGATGTAAATAAAGAATATGGATACTTCAACGGATGGACTCATGTCGAGGCTCGAATAGATCGTATATTCGTTACTCAGGACTACATCTGGCAGAGTGATCATCCATATACCTACACCTACTATATCCGACCAGAGTATGTCGGTACCTATCTCCTTCCCCCTGTCACTGCCTACTATATGTACCAACCTGAGATACATTCCACTGGAAAATATACAAAAATAACGGTACAGTAATATATTAATCCTTCGCCGTACCTCACTAAAAAAATAGGCAAATCCAAAACATAAAAATACTTATAAATAATACTTTTTAATTTCTATCTTTCACTTACTATGAAATGCCCAAAATGCCGTAATCTTGATACCCGAGTTATAGATTCTCGCACTACTGATGATGGTAAAGCCATAAGACGTCGACGTGAGTGTGAAAAGTGTGAAGCAAGATTTACAACTTTCGAACGACTAGAATTCGTCTCATTCATGGTAACTAAGTCATCTGGTGAGATTGAGCCATATGACCGTACCAAGATAGTGAACTCTATGCTCAAGGCTCTTGTCAAGAGACCATTTGATCCAGACAAACTCGAAGATACGATCAATACACTCGAGAATGAGTGGGCCCAGAATAAGCAAGCTATTTCATCAAAACGTATTGGTCGAGATATTCTTCGCAAACTCAGAGATTTTGACGAAGTAGCATTCGTTAGATATGCATCGATCTATCACAATCATGATAATGTAAAGTGATTTGTTAGATTTATAGAGGAAGAATTGGGATAGTTTTTTAGTTACATAGCCTTGTATATATTGCCATCAGTTCTCACTATCATCCCACTCCAATCCGCCAAAATCGAAGCTCCATATATCTCAACTGAGATACTCAGCGTGATTGAAAGTGTGAAGCAAATTGGTAAGAAATCTCTCATATTCTATTCGCGTCGCGGTAATGCTAGAGCATGGATATGTGCTGATTGTGGTCATTATGAGAAGTGTCCCCATTGTGATATCGCATTCGCCTACCATACTACACCGAATAAATGTCTAATTTGTCACCAGTGTAGTCAGGTAGCACCATTCCCTATAGTCTGTCCAGAATGTAGTGGATCTCGGATCAACCCTGTGTGAGTAGGCATACAACAGATCGAGGATAATCTCATAAAACACCTAACAAATGATATGGTGATCCTACGTATTGATAGTGATACAGGCAAAAAAGCTACTGTACTCTATGATAAAATCAACACGAGTGATATTATTATAACAACGCAAATAGGTAATAGTATTGTCCATCCAGGGATATGAGCGGTGATTTGGCTCTCTTTTGAGCTGAATATGTCTATACCCTCATACCATATTGAGGAGGATATCTACAATGAAATATCCTACTACAAAAAACAAGGCTTGCCTCTCTATATCCAGACCTATACTCCCGATCATCCACTTCTGAGAGAAATAATAGAGGGAAATACCAAGTCATTTCTCTCATATCTATCTCGTGAGAGGATAGATTTCCGATATCCACCATTTGCTGAGCTCGTGACTATACGAGTGCATGACGAACAACAGAAAAAAGTCGAAGATATAATGAGAAAACTCATCAACAAAATCGGACTCCTAAAAAAATCCAGTACCTTTTTCGCTTTTGATACAGATATCCGCGAGCGATGTGGTGGCGAGTGGCAACAGAAGATCATCCTCAAAGACCGAGATCTCTCATACATACTTACAAATCTAGAAGTCGAAATTGTTAGGAATCGGAGTGTCACTCTTGAGTGGAGTTAGAGTTTTATTCTCTCTTTTACTATGACTGTCCAATAGAGGAGTCATAAGATCACGAGTCCAAATATAATAAAGAATGCTGCGAATCCAAAACTGAGAAGTGCTCCACCTACGACCAAACCAATGACATTCGCAAGGTTTTGGATGACTTTCATTGGTCCTGATGATGCATTAGAATTGATCTCTGTGAGATTCTCATGCTCAGCATAGATACGATTATAGGTATCGAGAAACTGATTCTGCCCAGTCGACATGCCACATGCATACCCGAGAGAATTGATGAGTGCCAGAGATAATATAATTATAGGACTAATACTCGATCCTAGAGCAAATATACCCATCAATACAAGTGATCATCCAGAGAGTGCGAGACCGATTATACCAATAGTTACTATACCAATTTTGGCCCCTATTTTACTCGCAGTTTCTTGGAGCACTATACCTGGTATGCCTATCATAGCAAGTAATATATAGCTCCAGCCTGGCTTCATCTGATCGAGAAAATTGAGCAAAAAGCTCGAGGCAAATGTATCCCAAAATCCAAATGTGAGAACAAGCGTGATTGTCCAAAATAGTGATATATGCATCGGATGATGCATACATATTTCCCAGATGATCGAGAATTCTCTCTTACTGGAGACCAAAATATTAGCCCATGGAATTTTGGTTCATTCTGTTTTCTGCTTTGGTTTTAGCATGAGATATTTTGCTCTATTTACTATTTTTTCGAGGTCGACTTTTTGGACCGTCTCGACTATATATTCTCGCACATTTTCTTTGTTCCATTTTTGTACAGATATACGAAATTCTGATATATCACTGATCTCGATGGAGTCCAACGAGTTATCAAAGAATTTGATTGTGAATAACAAGAATCAAGCAATAATACATCAAAGAATAACAACTGCAAATGCTGGAGAGAATGATAGTATGACTCCTGACAGGACGAGACCTATGAGTGACCCCAATCCGAATGTGATATTATTGCGAGCGAGGATAGTACCATATTCACTCGGGTTTGCATGTGAGAGGATATATCCAAATGTTGATACATCATTGATCTCTTTGGTCAGACCGTAGCAGATCGATGCAATGACCACTCCTATTAAGTTCAATACACTCCCGAAGAACCAATCAGTACCAGATTGGAGTGACTCAGGAGTGATAACTCCAGATACATATTCGAGTATACCAAATATCTTGAAAATAAAGGCAAAAAATATTCCTGTAGCAATGAGTTGAGATATAGCGGCAATGATGAACATACGACGAGTAGGTACATATCTCTGAATAATACCAAGAGGAATATCGATAACAAATGCTATCAGATTCGCAAATCAAAGGAATATACCAACGAGCGCTATATTATGGAGAAGAAAACCAAAAAAGAAAACCACAGAAAAGTGAAAAATCATCCAAACAAATCCCTGCAATCAATTGGTAATATAAAAATTGCGAAGACGGTATCAATCGAGACCTGTCTGTGCTGATATGACAATTGGATTATTTAATGTATCCTGATTAATACTATCTTTATTTTTTGGGGTATTCATTACAAAAAAAGAAAAAGACCAACAATATATTGGCCTTGTGCACAATGACACACTATGAGGCTAAAACTTCTCACATGACCAAATGTGATACTATTATTCTATCACTACTTTAATTAGTGAGCAATTTTTGAGCCTGTTTTGATCTTGCACAATTCCATAGTTCATCTAGAAATATTTATTTATCTTCCTATGTTTTGTAGTTCTTTGACCTTACGGAGTCTCTGCATCTGATCATACGCTACCGTTGCCTCCAGTTCAGAGCGAATTTGTCTCTTATGGTGATCGAGTTGTTTTTGTTTTTCGATCTCACGCTGAGTAGCCTGGTCGAGAATCATATCAATAGTCTGGAGTCACTGGAGGAATCTACGAGATTCTTCTTCAAGGAGCTGATCTCGTATAGTGACGAATCGTGTAATATATCAGTTCCAGTCAGATAATAGTGCTGACTGACGATCTGATGATAGGATTGCAAAAATACGAGAAATATTGTATCTATCCTCATCAGTAAGGGGGGATCGTTCGAGAAGGAGCTGGAGACGTGTATTTTGCATCTTTTTGAGGTAAATTATGCAGCCTTCTGGATTTCATATCATTCATCATTTGCAGCATCATCAGCATGTATATCTATAGCCCGTAGGGCTGCATCCATCGAAACATTCCCTGCATTCAATGCCTCGATTTGTTGGTTCATGAGTGTTACTCATAATGATTGTACTGAAGTAGGTAATTTTTCCAATTTTTTTGCAATCTGATCAATCAGAGCAAGTAATGTTGGATACTTGACTGCAAGAACTCGAAGTTTATCAAGACAATAGGATACTGAGTCTTCGGTAGGGTTTTGAGAATCGGACTTCTCTCTGTCTGCTATATTTTTCTGGTTGCCATTCATACTATTTATAATTATGATATAATAAGATTATATATGAAGTACACTTTTTTTGCAAATAAAAGAAATATAAATACTATCACTCTATGAAATCTTTCCCATGGCAACTCCTCCTCAATTGGTATAAAATATACTGACGACATGACTTCCCGTGGAGGCAGTATGATGCCTATGATACGAGTGGATATCGCGTATGGCTCGCAGAGATCCTCCTCCAGCAGACCCAGGCTGATAGAGTGGTTTCTTTTTATGAACAGATACTAGGCAAATACCCGACCATAGGAGATCTCGCAAAGGCGAGTTATGATGAGTTCTTCCCCCATTATCAGTGACTCGGCTACTACTCTCGAGCGAGAAATCTCCTCAAAACCGCAAATATCATAAATGGCGAATATGAGTGAATATTTCCAAAAAATAAACAAAAACTCAAAAAACTCCCTGGAGTCGGTGAGTATACTGCGAGAGCGATCCTCGCATTTGGGTATGGAGATCCGTTCCTTGCCTGGGATACTAATCTCGAGACCATATTTTCGAGATATTATAAATGAGGAAAAAATATTAAGCTCAGCGAAGAGGAAAAAAATGAAATCGAGAAAGATTTTCAGGATTTCACTGCTCGTCATTGCGAGGCACATAGCAATCCAGAGTATCAAAAATCTAGATCGCCATATCACGCCATACTAGATTCATGGGTGAAAGATACAAACATAGTCCGAGATATCAACAATGGTCTCATGGATTGGGCTCGTATAGCCGAACCCAAAACAGCCAATTTATTGGATCCAGATAACTATATATTCACGAGTAGTCAGTTCTATATATCACGATGAGCTATTGAAGTGATAGAGAAAAAGATATCGGTCTCGTTCCCTACCCCAGATGCTCAGGTTGTTGTGATACTCCATCAGGATCATCAAGTATACTATAGTATCTCAATAGAACTGTATTCTCCATTCATATTAACAGCAAGCGAAGATCGAGATACTCGTAAATATGTACAAGAATATTTCAGGACTAGATATGGACTTGAGCTCTCAGTAAGACCAGTTCACCGAAAATGGCTCTCCTCTGAATGAAAACCATATATCGCAGTGAATGCTCAGATACAAGCTGGTGATGCCAGTATATTCAAGCAATACAACAAAGCGGATATGAAGACATCTATGGAGAAATTCTACTCTCTATAATTCCCATAATCACCTCACTCTCATAATCCGCTACAGGCGTGATCGAGAGTCGACTCCCCTTTTGGAGCAACTTCATAGTTGCGAGTTCTGGGATCGACCTTATCTCAGTAATTGATAAGATAGCATCAAACTTTGATACAAATCCGACATCCACACATATCCATCTGGGCTTATCACGGCTCGCCTTCGGATCATAGTGCTTGTCTCATATGATGAACTGCGTCTCATCAGGATGAGGGAGTGATACTACCTCTGCGAACCCTACGATACCAGGAGTCTGACATGATGAATGATAAAAAAATACCTGATCCCCAAGTTGCATATAATCTCTCATATAGTTACGAGCCTGATAATTGCGTACACCGTACCAACTCGATGATCCGTCTCTCTGGAGATGGTCTATAGAGTATTCTGTAGGTTCAGATTTCATGAGCCAAGAAGACATATTAAGATATTTTTTTAAAAAATAAAAATCCTGAAAAATATCAGGATTTTTAATATCTATACTACATCGCAATCTTGGTTGGGACTCCAACCACTCAGTCAAAAAATAGATCGAACTCCTCTTGTGTCATCTCTTCTGCTATGAGGAGAGCATTGGCAATTTTCTCATGGAGTAATCGATTAACAGTGATGATACGAGTGGCGAGTGCGTAGGCATCCTGGAGAAGTCCTCTCACCTTCTCATCGATCATCTTGCGGGTGTCATTCGATACATCCTTGTGCTGTCACTCGATATGATCTGGAGCATAGTTCTCAGCTCCGAGATCAGAATCAAATCCATATCTCATCACCATAGCTCTCGCGATTTCAGTAGCTCGCTCGATATCTGAGGAAGCACCAGTAGTAATATAGTTCGCTCCAAAGAATATCTCCTCAGCCACTCGTCCACCATAGAGAGTAGCAAGCTCATCGAGATACTTCGCCTTTGAAGTATAGGTACGATCCTTCTCTGGGAGGAACCATGTCACACCACCAGCACCCCCTCGTGGAAGGATAGAGATCTTATGTACTGGATCTGTATGAGGGAGCATCTTACCGACAATCGCATGTCCAACCTCATGGAGTGCTGTGAGGCGCTTCTCATAATCGGTCATACGGAGTGATTTTTTCTCATTTCCCATCACAACCTTTTCGATAGATTTCTGGATCATTTCTTGAGTAATACTTTTCGCACTTTTCTTACCTGCGAGTATTGCTGCTTCATTCAGGAGATTACCTAGCTCAGCACCAGAGAATCCGATAGTGATACCAGCGATACGATCCCATCTGACGTCAGGAGCGAATGGCTTCCCTTTGGCATGGACTTCGAGGATTTTTTTGCGATCTTCAAGGGTTGGGAGATTGATCATTACCTTACGATCAAATCGTCCTGGTCTCAGCAGTGCACTATCGAGAACATCGGCACGATTAGTAGCTGCTATGATAATTACATTGGTCTCATTATCGAATCCATCCATCTCGGTGAGAATCTGATTCAGAGTTTGTTCACGTTCATCATGTCCACCACCGATACCAGGTGATCTTTTTTTTCCTATAGCATCGATCTCATCTATAAATATGATAGAAGGAGCATGCTCACGAGCCTCACGAAAGAGATCTCGGACACGAGCTGCACCGACACCGACGAACATCTCGACGAACTCAGATCCTGATATAGAGAAAAATGGAACCTCAGATTCTCAAGCGACAGCTCGGGCAAGAAGTGTCTTACCAGTTCCTGGAGGACCGACCATGAGGATACCTCGTGGGATCTTGGCTCCGAGATCCTTGTATTTAGCTGGATTTTTGAGAAAGTCGACGACCTCTTCAAGATCAGCTTTCTCTTCCTCAGACCCTGCTACATCAGCAAATGTAACCTTCTCGTCGAGCTCTGGATCATACATCTTGGCTCTTGACTTGATGAATTGCATAGGATTGCCCATACCTCCTCCGCCCATACGAGCCATCAGAAATAGCATCAAAAGGACAAATAATATAGTCAGTGCAACACTCGGAAGAAATTCCCAAAATGCCTTGGACCAGTTATTGTTCTCAATAGTTACCTTGGTGGGATTAGTAGGATCAGCAAATCCTAAATCCGTACTGACTACATTGGCTGGGAGTGTTATTCGCTCGATTTTTTGATTTGTTACTTCTTTGCCCTTTTCGATACTTTTTATTTTGGGGAATAGTCCCTTCAGCTGATTCCCAGATATCACTATCTCAGCGTATGATCATGATTGATAGCTCTGTCGTATCTCATTGAGTCACTTGGTATCATCATATGTCACGAGCTCATTACTATTGCTAATCCAGAGACTATAGAGTGCCCAGAAGAGTGCAATACCGAGGAGTGGAAAAAGGAAGGTACGAGGAGTAATTTCAATAATCTTGACCTGAGTATCTTTTGGAATGCGGAGAATTGGTTTTTTTTGAGTTGATTTTTTGGTTTTTTTTGGTGCCATAATATGGATGAATATAAACTAAAATAAGTATCAAAATTATATGAAAAAAGTCGAAAAAAGCAAAAAAAAGTAGTGACATCATATCACATCTACAAAGATGTATAAGCTATCTCAAATGTGAACGAAAGGCCATCAGCTCGCAACTCATGACTCAATGATAGATCTACTAGGATAGATCGCAAAATAATCATCTGTTCATCAGGAAATATACCCTCAAATACATCAAAACTAGAGAGTATAAGATGGATACCAGTGAGTGGATATCGCATACCATGGAATATATCAGCACTTGGCTCGAGTGATTGCATTACATCAAAAAAAGCATCCCAATTGTTCCCGAAATGTGGTGGAAATGAAAAAGTATCAGAAAAAAGTTGGAAAAATTCTTTAGGAGTTTCTATATTCTTAAGGTCGATGTGAATTTTTTTGATCATGATTTTATCGACTATACGGTTTATGGTTCTCTATCTCGGTTATCATCCATTTTGGATCGAGTTGTTGTAGGCTAGCATATACTCAGTTAAAATGAAGGGCACCGTATACTACTGCAATATTCTGTTTCGGATGAGACTGAATATATTCCACGATCGCATCATTGCGACGATCGATAATCGTCTCAAATAGTCGAGACTGAGATGATGAACTCAGAAGAGAGTCAATATCTCCAGCACGTCTGAGTGACCAATTGAGGAGACTTCTAGATACCCAACTGATAAAAAGCTGCTCACGTTGAGTGAGTATACTTGTGGTAGCACGAATCTGAGACTCGAGGTCAATAAGTGATCCTGTTGATTCAGGCAGCTGTCAACCACTCCCCATGATCGAGATAATTTCATCTATTGAGAGATCGACGGAGACGAGAGATCAGCTGGCAATTCATGCAAAAAGCAAAGTATTATCTTGACTATCTAAGCCAATCAAATCAGCTATGGTCTCATAGAGAGATGGTGTGAAGTTGAATCATAATGTTTGATTAAATATGGCTTGATTAGTATGAGTCCCTGGTCGAACTCATTCAACCAATATAGTATATCCACTTGCTGCGAGGGCTGCAATTTTGGATTTTTTGCTCGAGTAGAATTCAGGCATAGCTATATGTGACATCTCTATGAATACGATCTGTTGCCCCGTATGAGATAGAGTGATATCCGATACAAAACCCGGAACGAGGTACTGATAACCAATAAAAGATAGAAAAAATGTCGTTAAAATTCATATAGTTACAAGTATACTCAGTACATAACGTGCTATCACGCTTCTCCACTCAGCTGCAATCTTGCGACGAAATATCCACACCAGAAAAAATAAAGCAAAAGACAGTAGTATGATTTGTGCTACAAATGATACAAATGGAACTATTCCAAAATATCCCTCGAAAATGAGAGCAATAGCTGCAAATATATACGCGAAGATTTTTGATAGTTTCATTTACATATAATGTACCTCTCAACCAGGCGGAGTCATAGCCCGGGGTCCAGAGAAAAAATAAAGATTCCTTGTGACTGCAGGATTACTGCCTTCGCAGAAATGACAGAAACTCAGAGAATGAACTCTCAATTCTAACTCTTATCTCTTTTTTCGAGGTTTTTTCTTACCAAATGTATCAATCTTCTTGTCTGCGATCTTCTGCTCGAGTTCGACAATCTCTTCTCCGAAGTGATCCTCACGAGATCCACCTTGCTCCTTGGGTTTGAACATACTCTTGCGAGATCTGAGTTCGAGCTCTATTGGAGTTCCTTCGAATCCGAATACTTCACGTATCTTGTTCTCGATATATCGGACATAAGAGAAGTGAAAATGATCAGCATTGTTGACAGAGATCATGAACTTTGGAGGATTGACATCCACCTGTGATCCGTAATATATGCGAGGCTTGTGTGACTTGCGATTCCCTGTTGGGGCATGGTCATAGGTGATCTGCTCGAGGAATTTATTAAACACTCCTGTCTTAACTCGCTTGTTACGTTCTGCTCGGATTTTTATCGCATGTTCGAGGACCAGATCGATCCTCTTGTTCTCGATAGCAGTCGTGAAGACAACAGGAGCATACGAGAGAAAATCGAACTTCTTCGAAAGATAGTGCATGTACCGCTCAAGAATAGTATCCTTATTGACTCCTGGCTTATTCATGACTTTGTCCCACTTGTTGATGACGAGGATGATTCCCTTCTTTTCTTTCATCGCCTCTCCGACGATATGCTCATCCTGATGAGCCACTCCTTCAAACGCATCGATTACGACTGCGACAACATCTGAGCGCTCTACAGATTTTTCTGCTCGCATCACACTCCACTGCTCGATATTGGCCGATCCGATCTTGCCTGCTCTACGTATACCAGCCGTATCAATGAGGACTATATCCTGTGGCTCATTTCATTGCAAAGTATGATGCAATCCAGGTTCCCCTTTTGGTGTATATGTGATCACCGTATCTATAGCATCTCGTGTGGTACCTGGCATATCGAATACAATAGAGCGAGTCTCCCCTGCGATAGCATTGACAAGTGATGACTTACCGACATTAGGTCTACCTATGATAGCGAGTCTGAGCATACCCTCATGGAGCTCATTAGGTACAAAACCAAATCCGAGTTCCTTCAGCATATCAGCAACCTTAGCTCTGAGCTCTCAGAATCCTCGAGTCTGTACAGCACTCACAGGAACAACATCACCGAGCCCGAGACTCATATGTTGGTATGCTTCGAGTGCTCTTTTTGGATTATCTGCCTTGTTGGCAACAACCAATACTGGCTTCTTGGATCTACGAAGTAATTTCACGATATATTCGTCGAACTCAGTCATACGATCATACTCTACGACGAATAGTATAAGATCAGAGGCAAGGATAGCTTCATTGGCCTTAGCTCGTACATCCATGAGAAGTGTCTCATTATCAGCACTGACGATACCTCCACTATCTGCCATAATATAGGAGATCTCATTCTCAGTATCATCGATATGATACTCGATAATATCTCGAGTTGTATTCTCGATATCCGATATGATGGCGATTCGATGCCCCGAGAGTGAGTTGAATATAGATGACTTACCAACATTGGGACGACCGATGATAGTGACGCGAGCGAGCATAACAAAAAAGAGACTAAAAAATATATTGGGAGAATACCGAAAAAATGGAAAAAAGCAAATCGAGAGTCAGAGAGACCAAAATGTATAAAAATACCACTTGTGAAAGTGGGAAATGGGAAATATATAGTAAAGAATATACTCTCATAAAGGTAACCATAGAAAAAAATTCTACCGCATCGTATAGAAAAAATCAATATGATACTCTATACTCGCTATGACGGCCCCTTGTCTTATGATATCAATAGTCATATATCCATCTTGAACCCTATACTGTAGTGTGATGGTCTTGTCGATGGTATAGATATTGCCATCTCGAGCAATAGCAGAGACAGGATGATATGTAGAATCTGTAATATAGACACCTCATGGTATAGATATATCTGTCGAACTTGCTGGTACTACTCGTGTGACGAGCGCCAGAGGAGAAATAATGACTCCAGTAGCTGTTGTAGTAGAAAGTGAGCGATCGATGAATCTGATATCTTCTGGAAGTGATAGAGTATGGATATGCGAGATCGATCCAGATGGGCTCATCGTATATATCTGCATAGGAGCAGCGTCATTCGCGGGAGATATCTCTGTACGATATCCAGATGGGAGTGCGAATATTCCATGGATATCTACAATCCCACTATCAGTACTCGTTCGCATGGTGATGATCTCAGGACTCGTAAAAAATGAAGGTGTCGAGAATCCTCCAGTTGGGTCTGAGCTTGTAGCAGTAGGCGTGAGTAATGTAGGTCATTCTCCTGGTCTCACTCGGAAAAAGTGAACTGGAGTACCAGAGAGGGACTCTGATAGATTACCAAGGATAACACCTGAATTGGTCACGCTCTGTATCTGAGGGATCAGAGCATAAGTATCTACTGAAAGTGGCATGATAGTAGTATTGCCGACCTCATCGACAGCCCGGAGTACCATATTGTACTTACCTGGGGTATTGAATGAACCAAATGAAATATCTGAGTTAGATATAACAAATCCATCACCAATAGTAGTAAAATCATCATCAAATATACCATTACCGTTAGTATCTGTAGTGAGATCACTATCGATTGTTATACTCGCGGCACTCAGATCCGTGAGAATATCTGATATTTTGTATGATTTTTTGGAGTATATGGGGAGACGGATACGCGATGGAAGATCGATGATAGGTGCTCCATCATCACTCGTAGTCTGAGGCGAGAGGAGTATCACTCCCGCTCGATCTGTCTGTGTATCAGTCAGATTATGGAGTCTCGCATAGTAGTAAGAATTCTGGTATGGGAGAGATACTTGATATTGTATTGCTCTCTCTCAAAGATCATAGGTGAGATAAGTAGCTCAACCGATCAGAGCAATATCTCGATCACTTGTATGATTGCGAAGTATAGCTCCTGCATCAGATGCATAGAGCCTCATCCCTGGAAGTATAGGTACACCAATAAGATCATCGGAATACGTATATCGTGAACTATCCTCTGCTCCAATCAGATAGAGACGTCCTCATGTAGTCATGATCTCAGTTATTTCTGAAAACTCGTATCCAGTTTGTGGATCGAGAGATATAGATCTGGGTATTGGTGTGGACTGATTGGTGTAAGTGATAGTCACTCTACGGTTGCCGGTATAGAGTACACGGCCAGGCGAGAGCGATATAGATAATGCACCGGTATAGACATCTATACTACGACCCTCAAGAATAAATGAATCACGATCAGCAACTGAGGATAGCGAGCGAGTTATCGGATGAGCCACTAAACCAGGATATGTTGGATCCGTTGTAGTCGGAGTCTGTAGTAGCATATCGATCGTCGTCTTGGGTGTACTCATGGGATCATGATCTCCAATATCTATATGATCCCATTCTGCATATCGATCATAGAACTCTACTCTCCACTCGGTCTCTGTTGAAGATGCAGGTACAAATGAATAGTTGAGACTCTTGGGAGTAGATACATTTTCATGGAAATAATTTGGTACATATTGGACAGTATCATCTCTCGGTACCTCTGATATTTTTACTGAGTTGTCGATGATCTTGTTCGGATTTTGCATCCAAGAGTACTTGACGTACAATACCCCATCGAGTAGATATAGATAGTCCATATCACCATCCTTATCGATATCAACAGAGTCTACTCGTGTTGTACTATTTATAGGAGCAATATAATCAAATAATCGAGTCTGTAAACCGCTCGGAGTACGTATATATATCCCTTGATAGTTCGCACTATATCCCGCAGATATAGTATCACCAGGGTCGCTAGGAGATCACCCAACTGTAGTAGCTGCCACCATACGTGAGAGTTTACCATGGAGAGATAGAGTAGATTCAGCAAGTCTCTTCTCTTGTTTCATTTCTATTTTTGGAGTAGGCGCACCACTCTGGTATGTATCGAGTTCGGCTAAGAGTCATGTAGAGCGGGCAGAGCTGCTTGATATATCCGCAATTAGTTGTCGTGGTTCTCCTAACATCTCCTGAGAGAAGAGGTCTACGATATTCTGCAGCTCAGCATTGGTATCACTCTCGGCACTTAGATATTCTCGCATTAGAGTAAATCGCTCATTATTGAATGTGGTGATATCATTCTCTAGAGCATCGCTCTCGATCCTCGCAGTTGCGAGCTCTCTCCGTAATGATATATTATTATGTACCAATTCTGGCTGTTGGAATTGCTCAATGAGATATGATGCGAAGTGGTCTGTGTCGAGAAAAATATCCTTCTCTCGATTCATAATATCTATCATTGTAGTTACACTCTGTGGAAGAGATTGGATCTTCATATCTTGAAGATATGTTCTTGGTTTTATATTTACTTTCACGCTTGGGACAATTATATCAGTACCTATTTTTTTCGGTATAATCCCTTGGATATCTGTCTGGAATGAGTTGATTGGTTTGACTATAGAGCGAGCAAATTCAGAGATAAAATCAGAACGAAGCTCATAATTCACATGACTTGCGACTCGAATTTCCTTGATAGAGGGAAGTGAGAATTGTGGCATATCAAGATTGATAAAATCAAATGGTAACGTCCCTTGTCGTTCTGTTCTCTGAGCTATAACATCACCCACTTGCCATTCAGGAATGAGAACTGTTTTTTGATAATAACAATACATCTTCGAGATGAGCTTCATAATAGAGAGAAATGCTGTTATAGATCCAGCAATCTTAGGTATTTTTGGTGGAGGTGGGAGATCTGGGAGCTTGATCCGAGGGAGTGATGGGAGATCTGGGAGATCTGGGAGTGGAGGTAGTGCAGGGAGAATTGGAATAGCAGGGAGATCGAGTGAAGCACCAATTGATCCAATAGATAGATTCGGGAGATTCGGCAGTCGGATAGGCGAAATCCTTGGGATAAAATTGGGCATCGAAATATTAATCCCGAGTCTAATATCTGAAAGATCTAAGACGATATCTGGCCACTTCGGGAACTTCAGAACTGGAATAGATGGGATAAGCATTGAGAGGAGTTTGAATTTCCAATATTGGAGATTATTGCGCTCATTCCGACAGACACTACAAGTCGCACTCGTATCAGCAAATATATCAAGAAGTGGCTGCCATCAATCAGCAATGGCCTTGATAAGAACGAATAGCTCAGCCCATTTACGAAATCTCACTCCATTATCACGAAGCCAACCTCCAGTGATCTGCTGTATGCTATTGATATTGCAGAGAATCTGTACGATATAACGCTCTTTCCAAGTGATATATTTTTGGATCTTCATCGGAAATCGTTTATACTCTTCGATTCGTTTGAGGTTTTCTCGAATACTAGTGATGAATCATCCAGACTGGAGTTTCGCTTTTCTATCAAGACATGCAGCAGATGGATCACTGATACAGAGATTCCTACTAGCACTCTCTAAATCTCTGAGGTATCCATCGAGAGATCTCGCATATCGATCGAGTTCTCTCTTATCAAACCAGGGGATATTGAGAGGAATATTGACTTGTTTGATGGAAATAAATGGGAGTTTTCCTATCTCAGTATATGCTGTTTTCAGCGTATTGAGTGTTCATTTTGAATTCGATGCTATTCACTTAAGACTATCAGGAATGCCAGGAGCAGTAGATGTTTTTGTACCAACTGGCTTACCTATTCCCTGTTTTATATTCTCATAATTTGCACTCGAGTATGCAGATCCGAGCTTCTTCGCGAAGTCATCGAAACTGCTATCTAACTGCGCATTCTGCCCGAGACTCGTCGGAGGTATGATGGTAAGATTCGGCGGTGTAAACAGTGATGTAGTGAGTTCCTCAGTCTGACGAGTCAACCAGTCCATGATAAAATCTGGGAACGCAGCAATACGCTTATTTTTGAGTTTTATAACAGAGCTAATATCTGATATCTGAGTATTGGAATCCACCTCAACAGAGATCTCTGATCCTCCACTTGATGATGAGCCGATAGCGAGTCGCGGTCATATTGAGATAGACCTTGCTCCTCTTTTACTGATACCAGTATATATAGTTGTGAGCTCCTTGGCATTAGGACTCTTGAGATAGCTGACTATACTCTTTGTGAGATTTCGATCGTCAGACTCACTCAGTATATTTGCCTTGATTTGACAACTACTTGCATTCCATGTATCACTAATAGTACCAAGTCCAGAGACTGCACTGACATCACCATCACTAGATGAGCCATCTCACTTACACACATTCATAGGCTTCACCATGACTATACAATTACCTCATTGAATAAGAGGTGAGAGTCAAGGTGGAGGTACCATACCCATAGCCATGGCCGGTCATCACATACAGATAGCGGTACCCATGCCCAGAGTCAGAGTCGGCGTGACAAAAATACGGAGGAAATTCGTTGGATCCCATGTTCAGAGGATTCATCCTGCACTTGAAAGGTTTCAGAGACAAGTATTAGATAATCCTATCGGTGAAGGTGGAAATGTAGATGGTATAGGAAAGCATCACCATGTACCATAAACAGGAATACCTGTCATTGCTGAGAAGACTGGTAACCCTGCTGATGGAGTCATCAAGTTGGGTGCAAGTGGTAAACCAAATAAAGTCGGAGAGCTCCCTGGTGCAAGTGGTGCCCAGTTAATCGGGAAGCTCATACATGAGCCACCTCCGAATCCACAAGAGAGTCCATTAGCCAGATTCTGGATGACATCCTCTATACTTGCCACAGAGGATTCATCGAATCCAATATTGAGCTGATTACCAGTTTTGGTAGTTTTGATGATTGATTGTGCTTGTGGACCATTAGTTGCACTCATATCTGCATACGCTTTTAGTCTATCGACCCGACTCATCGTCTCTATACTATCCGGGATCTTGTTATTGTCAGCATCAGTTAGTCGACTAGCTATACCATCTGGGAGTGATATAGATCCAAAATTATGAGTACCTCGAGTATATTCTCTAGCGTCTGGGCCTGATGTCCAGAGGAGCAGCTCAGCTCCACAGGTCGTAGATGTCCGAAATCCTACATCACCATAGATATCAGCACCTGTCGTACCACGCTCGAGATCACCGACGATCATATCTCAGTAACTCGCAGACAATGCTATGAGCTCATATCCTATTTCTACTATGGCTCATGGTGCTATATCTCCTACAACGAAATGAGCATCATATTCATTATCTCAGATATTCTCGAAGTCACGAGACACACTTGTACCTCATTTTTTGATGGTGTATTTCCGTGTTGACTCTAGTGAGAATATCTTGGGAATTGTATCGAGATATTCTACATTCTTCATCGTTTTGTTAGACGTATTGTGGATACGGATTATAGTATTGATACGATCATTTGGATAGAGTGTTGTATGTGTTAAGTTGGCATATTTCTTCTCGATCTCAAGTCCATACGCACTGGCATATTGACTACGAACATAAGTATCGATCTTACTCGATATAGTATTGGATCATACATCAGAATAGACTCATGAGAGTGTTACAGCATCTATACTCATCACGGATGGTGTGGTATTTGGCTGAGTATATTGATAGTATACCTCTGCTCGAAGTAAGGTATCATCTATTGTAGTGCTCGATGTTGGGGTCACACTGAGTGATCAGTTGATCACTGGAGTCTGATCACTCTTGATAGCTCATCCTATGAGTATCGGGGTAGTAGAAAGAGATATTCAGAGTGTAGGATCGAGTATTTTTTTGATAAAAGTTCCAGGCGTCATTGTACCATAAAGAATACCAAGTTCTCACCCTGATGTAATATATGTGATATCATCACGACCATCGCTATCCATATCATAGATATGAAATTGTGATATATGATTCGGGACAACTGCTCCTCACTCAAGGAGTATATCACGACGTGAGAATCTACGATTCGTGTTATCGATGAGTATGAGTCCACCTGTTGAATTTATTCAGACAATATCCGAATAACCATCATGGGTAAAGTCTGCAAATGATATTTTTTTACTATCGATATCTCGATTATAGATAATCATTCCTCGAGACCTGAACTTTCCTCATCTGTTGAGAAATAACTCAATATAGCCATCTGCATATACGATCAATAGATCCTCTATACCATCTGCATCCATATCCCGATGAAAAAAATCAGAAATCCCCTTCTCACTACTGCGAGCAACAATAGATCCAACAGTCCGATCTATTCCATCGATCTCCGTTCCAGGTCGTCCATGATCGATATGTGCTACAGGGTCTCAGAGATTAATGAGTCAATACGTATGAAAAAATCGAGTCGACTCGCCAACAGTGTCTCACCCAGCATATGCGAGTAGCATAGTATTATTATTGCCCCATCCAACTCATGGGAGTTCTGATAAAATACCGAGTGAGTTCGTATGATTTGGTCCATTTTTATTCTCATCGATCTCGAGGGTATTGTTTGGTCGCCATATCTTGTACCCGAGAATATTACTAGAGAGTGAGCTATTATGAATAATTGATATAGAGTATCCTGAGTTTAGTATAATAGGAGTATTATTTGGTGTAGTCGGATTGATCTCACTAGTTGTCACAACTGATAGAGTTTTATCCATCATATAGGTGATAGTCGCAACCTCCTTGCCTCATTGCATCACAGCCATCTCGAGTCCTATATTGCTATTATCACGAGGAATCAACGTAATATCAGGATTCATATATATACTCCCACTAGTATATATAGATAATATATCTAGGCTATTGGACTGTAAAATGATAGAATCTGTATTACTTTTTGTGTTGAGAGGAGATCCTGTTGGAATACTGAGTCGGATCGTGGGACTAGTAGAGGGTTGACTACATACATTGGTCAGTGTCTGTCGACATGTTTCGAGACGAGCACTTTTCATCGGATAGAGTATACGAGCTATTTGTTTGTGGGTAGTTATATCAGATACTGTGAGAAGCGGTATATTGTTATCGAGAGAGATACTCGTTTGGATAGCGATATCAGGAGTATTGCCAATAGTATATGTTCCTCCAGGAAATATAGACAAAAATGTATCATATCTATACGGAGAATCGAGAATTGTACTCACAGCGAGGCTCTGAGAGAGTCCAGGCGCTGTACCATAGAGGATATCTTCCCCTTCTCGCAAAAATGATCAACCTGCTAGAACAGTATAGCGAGCATTATAATCAGGAGCAAAGTTTATTTTTTCATCATTTCCCTTTATATATGCGATATATTTATCTATACCTCCTACTGTATATGTACCTGAACTGTCTTTATATGATATATTATAATCTTTGAGTTTTGGTACACTTACCTCATAGTAGCCTCAATGTAGTGGCAGAGTATATTCACCATTCACGAAATTGATAGTCTGAAGCGGTCATACATTGCGTGAGATTGTAGCTGAAAAATTCGATTGAGTCATATTGCCATATCGATCTCTCAATGCAAACACGATAGTATTATCGACTATACTATGATTAGTATAGAGGGGGTCTCATGGTAGCAGTGAGAAAACTATATTCGTGAGAGAGCCGATACCAACTACATCGAGCATGAGAGCATGATTACCTGCAATTGTACCTGGTATATAGTCAAATGGCTCAGAGATACCATCTGTTATACGAATCGACTTTTTTGAAAATATACCAGCACCATCTGGAAGTCACCATGATACAACAGAAGATAGTCCTGCCATCCTCACGCCAGCTGCATCTTGTATCTCGATGCGAGCTCATATCGGTTCGTCTCAGACACGAGGATCGCGATCTCTCATGAGTATAATACGAGCAGTATCATATATAGTTAGTTCTGTAGTATTTGTAATAGTCTCATTTACTGTTGCAGTAATACGTAGTGTACCAACTGTATCTGATCAAAGTATGACTGGGATCTGTGACTCCATTATATCCATACTCATGCTTGTTTTCTTATCTCCATTAGCATCGACGAGATAGCCACCAGATATATCGAGCCTAAGTGTATGGAGGTCTGGACTAGTAGGATTGCTGAGACGATCGAGCAATCTGATCATAGCGAGTGTACTCGTACCACGTACGAGTGCTGATGATACAGGGGTGACGCGAATCTGACTGAGTGATCATGATATGACACCGAATGTCAGCTCACCGCTCACTCACCTACTATCTCGGATGAGTACCCGATATACTCATACTTTCTTGGTTACATCTGTAGGAAGAGTTACGAGATTGGGATCAACATCAGAACGTGAATATAATAGAGTTCTATCGATATCATCTAGTATTTGTATTGATATTGTTGGGGGCAATATGATACTCGATCCATCAGGAAATACTGGTAAGATACTCAATCATATAGGATCAGGTGAGGTGACGTCCACATTCCCAATGACTGATCATGACTGTTCGAGTCTGAGTGAATAATACTCAGGTGTGATCTGTATCTGGAATGGAGTAGAATCAATACGTATCTCTCAGCCACCCGCAAGTGGGAGGATATAGTATGCTCGTAGTGATAAATTCGCTGCTATGGAGCGAGATATGAGAACAAAATTTGCTCATTTTTCTCAGACAGTCAGATTACTTGGTGAAATATCGAGATAATTTTGGAGATCTGATTTCTCGATTTTTTTACCACCGCTCGTACCAGATATAATCTCAAGGTATGCGGTCGTACCTGGCAGGCTACCGAGTATTGTATCAGCTTTTTGTAGTGTGAAATCAACTGTGATACTATCGCTAAGTTGCATACTCGACCTCGGAAGATGCGGTATAAGACGTGATCCTGCATAAAAAACTGTAAGCGCACCAGTATCAGTTGCGAGAGAATCTCAGGGTGAAACAAGAGGAGAAGTACGAGGCGGATCGAGTCCGATTGTTGACGGTCAGCAAGAGCCTGCGAGTATACGTGGAGGAAACTGGGCCTTGATCCAACACATGATAGCACTCGGCCATTGTAAAAGAGGGACACCGTCAGGGGGTCCACACTCTGTAGCTGGATTGTTCGACTCAATCAAACCATCTCGAACCAATTCATCTGATATGTTGGCTCACTCGATCTCCCGCAGTCGAGTATCGTACTGATTGATAATAGCACTACTACTACTTCATTGTGAGAAGTCAGCATCAAAAGAAGATGGCAAACCAAGGTATGCAATCTCATACTCATTTCAAAGAACTGGGATCTGAGGTGGGAGTGTTGTTGGAGACGTGGTAGATCCAGACCCATTAGAATATGAGAGCATTGACTCTATAGCTTGTCTATATTTTACTGATATATCAGGTTGGAGCCAGTTCCTAGATTGTAGAATCTTAGTGATCATCTCATCGGAGATATATATATTCCAGTCAATAGGTACTGTAGGCAATACTCCAGGAGATAGAAATTCTGCTACCTTTGTTTCTTCTAGACTCATTGTAGTTACTTGCTCACGATCTATTATAGCTTGCCACTCTCGGTCACCTTGATCACGTATCCAGTTGCGAGCACTGGATATATCACTGGCTCTAATATCAAAAAAATTCGGATAATGAATACGAGCAATATTACCTTTTGGAGTAAAAAACTCAACGTAACGCTCAATATCTATAGGAAGAGATGGGGTGACTGTATTGGATTTGGCTGCTAAAATCTCTTCATCAGTTGGGGAATTATGATGATAGAGAGATGGGATAGTATGAAATATTACATTCTTGTATTGAGTTTCATCAATAGTTATGAGATCATCTGCTGGTCATGAGGTAGTAATACAGGTATTGGACTTGTTCATGATAGATTTACCATCAAGAGTCAGTGCTCCATTGATACAACCTCAAATTACACTAGTTCAGTATTCTGTGACATAAGTGCTAAAACTCGGAATGGCAGTCGAAGCTACTACATCAGAAATACAGGTATATCGTGGAGCACTCTCAGCTCCGAGAAAAACGGATGGACGTGAACAACCTCCTGGTACTCAAGTTGTCCACTCACTCGGATATGCCGTAGTACAGTTTTGTCTAATGACGACCGCTGATTCTCAATAACCTGATAATACATCTTCAGTGTATGTCATCAGTCGGGCTGGGCTGAGGAGATATTGCAATCCACCAGGGAGACAATCATTGACTCATCAGATTGGTAATCTATTAGATTCTTTCATTCCTCAGAGGGAGTATATCGGTGCTGTGAATCAGCTGAACTGTGTGGGAGTGGGGAACGTGTCGAGGATAGCGCTCAGATCTCATGTTGCTGTAGCTATACGCAATATACTATTCCCTCACCAATAAGAATCTATTCTTGGCTTACTATTTGGAAAACAATTTGGTTTTTTCAATCATATAAGGAGTTCTGTATCTTTTTTGAGTGTCTCGATCTGAGACTCGGTTTTCGAAATATCAAATGCGACATTAGCCTCCACGAGCTGAGATCTCCCAAATTCTGTAATAGTGCCAGTCGATCCACGAGCAATAGTACACTGAAGTGGATCATTGATCTCTGTACTCTTTTTACCGAACATATAGTTCTGTAATATACTCATATGGAGACTATTGCGATCAGTAGTGCCACTTCAGAGTGATATCTCATCGAGAATAGGGATACGTCGAGCATATTTCTGATCGATCAACAGAGTATCAATCTGTTTCTCTATAGCATTATTTGCTTCACGGAGAGTACTACGAGCTATCTCATCCATGACACTGATAGATATAGGCAAGAGATCTGCTTTTACTGTAGATCAACTAGTGTATCTACCAGCATTGTGGACTGATAGGAGCTCATCTCAGAGAGATTTTTCATTAAAAATTCACTTAAAATTCTTCAAAAATCACAATATCACATCTCGAGATTGTATATCTGGGAGCTTGCTAATCTGATCCTCAGCAAGTGTATCTCCACCAGTTGGCAATCCAAGAGAGGCAAATGTAGATGCGATATCTGGATCTTCGTTTGTTTTATCGAATGTAGTGAGAGCCTTGGTGACATCACGTAAGAGGTATTTGGTAAATCGAGAATAGGCAATATTCTCAGCATTTTTCATAGTGAGAGTATACTGAAATAGACTACGAGCATTGATACTTTTTGACTCACTAAATCAGTCATAATAAAATACTTTTGGGGGTATATTGGATGGTGCGAATTTGCCACTCTTGGTATAGAATTCATGGGTCTTATCGAGGAATTGTCCTATCTGGCGTATATCGAGAGCACCTGACCAGCTCCGCCCAACTGCAGGATTGATGACGCCATGCCAGATATCAACAGCTTCTGTTAATCAAGAATTTTTTTGATATATATACCGCGTGCTACTCGGATCATAGACGAATGACTTATCTGCGAAGTCTACATATGGATAGAGACTCGAGAAATTGGCTCCATCCTTTTCTACGATGGGAATAGGGATATTGCCGATGAGAATAGTTCATACGAGTGATGAGACTCATTTTTCACTATCACCTTCATAGTAGAGTTTCTCATTTTTGGTTGCTATAGTTGCAACTGGAGTATCTTTTGCAACGACGAGTATCGATGTTCGAACTCACCCGAGATACCCTGCAATATCCCCCGCATACCGGAGAACTCGAGATCTCTCAGCTGCGTAGGTATCACGATCTACCACGATAGATACGATATCTCTATAGTTCTCTGGCCCTGCGAGAACACTATCAAAAAAATCCACATGGATCGTCTGTGATACGAGGATCATCATGACGAGGACTGCGGCAATAGTTTTTTGGAATGGGATGTACGAGAAAAATTGAGAGATTTTCATGACCAATATGTGTGCGAGTATATGTCTTTTTGGCACTTATGCAAAGGAAAATCGAGGGAAAAATAAAAATAAATTCGACAAAACATTCTTTTTGTATATTATTTCGCGAGTCAGCTACTCATGCATTTATGGGAACGTAGCTCAGTTGGTAGAGCAACGCCCTTTTAAGGCGATGGTCCCGGGTTCAAATCCCGGCGTTCCCACCATTTAAAAATCCAAGATCACTCCTAAAATGGGTGTTTTTTTTGCCTTTTTCACTCTTTTCCATACAATCTTCCTGAATTTTCTTATTTTTATATTCCATACTATGTCCAAGTGAGATGTTGTTATCCGATTTGATGAGGTCACCTACTGATATGTGACACCCAAGTGGCTCCTTGATGAAACTAGTTTCTCCGTACGAGAGGGGTCCAAGATCACCCTCATGGGTCAAAATGGTGCTGGTAAGTCGACTATATTCAAGATGATCACGGGCGAATACAAAGTAAATGATGGAAGAATACTCATGAATGCAGGCAACCATATAGCGATCGCTCGTCAGGTCATGCATCCTGAAGACAAAGAACTCACCCTCTCAGACTACTTCCGCAAGTACTCCCGTAGTGACTCTCACAATATCGACCGAGATATCCAAGAGGCACTCTCTGCTGTGAATTTTGTTCCTGCAAAAGAGATCGTATTTGCTGACTTCTTGAATCGTGTAGTCAGGACTTTTTCATGAGGGCAACAGGCTCGACTCCTCTTGGCTGGAGCTCTCATCCAGGATCCAGATATCCTCCTACTCGATGAGCCAACAAACAATCTCGATACTGATGGCGTCTATCACCTGACTGAATTCCTGAAAAACTACCCAAAGACAGTACTCGTGATCTCGCATGACGCTGAGTTCCTGAACGAGTTCACAGATGGGATCCTCTATCTCGATGTGTTCACCCGCAAGGTCGAACAATTCATGGGGAACTATCATGATGCTGTCGAACAAGTAGAGCGCAAAATCGAGTCCCAGAATAGAGAAAATAGCCGACTAGAAAAAGAAATCCAAACGAACAAGGACCAGGCCAACGTATTTGCTCACAAGTGAGGTAAACTCCGAGCCGTAGCGAAAAAAATGGTCGAAAAAGCAGAATCCCTCGAAGCATCAAAGGGTGATATCAGAAGAGAAGATAAGACCATCCGAGAATTCAAAATACCGAATCAGGAAGGTATCGGTGGTCAGATCATCGAGATCACGAGTCTTCAGATTATCCGCAATCATGTGGCGGTCGAAAAAGAAGTATCCGTATCACTCGGGAAAAATAGACACCTACTCCTCTCAGGACCCAACGGTATCGGGAAATCTACACTCCTGGAATCGATCGCAAAAGGTACGGCTAAGGGTGTGAAAATAGGACCAAACGTCAAAATAGGATACTATCGTCAGGATTTCTCGACACTTGACTTCTCTCAGACCGTATTCGATTGTCTCTTTGAGGCATCAGGCCGAACCGCACTCGATCGGGAACTCAGATCATTTGCATCTGGATTTCTCATCACTGGCGAACTCATGGCAACACCGATCGGAGCTCTCTCAGAATGACAAAAGTGACTCGTGATGTTTGCAAAACTCTCGCTCGAAAAGCCAGGTCTGCTGATACTCGATGAGCCAACGAATCACATCAATTTTCGACACCTACCAGTAATTGCGAAGGCACTCGATGAATACCAAGGCACGATGATCATGGTATCACATATCGATGAGTTCGTATGGCAAGTACGAATCGATGAATATCTGGAGTTGGAGTAGAAAAATTTCCCATTTTGGGAAATTTTTTATATACTACTCATATGCATTACTCTACCTACATCCTCCGCTGTGCTGACTCGACCCTCTACACAGGTATCACTACTGATCTCCATCGACGTACTCAAGAGCATAACACTGATAATAAAAAGTGAGCAAAATATACAAAGAATCGTCGTCCTGTAGAGCTCATATATTTTGAAGAATTCTCAGACCGTAGCGAGGCATGCAGGCGAGAATATGCCATCAAACAACTGTCAAAAGATGAGAAACTGAAGCTCATATATTCATAAAAATCTCAATCAGATCTATTATCATACATACTATATAATTATAGTAAATATGCTTTGCAAAAAAAAGTGGAAAATTTATAAAAAAAGATATACTAAATTGGTATATATTTTTACCCCCTATAGTATGCAAACATATGTCAAAGATTGGCAAACTGGTCTTCTGTATTCTTGGCTCGTGCTCTCAACTCTCTATGTAGTTGTAGATAGTATCTATCCATCAGTCGTCAATAAGATAAATAATGATGTATTCGTGAATGGTGCTAATCAGGGACAGGCTGCTGGATACCAGAAAGCGATCACTGATCTCGGAATCGTTATGGAAAAACAATACCAAGAAGGCTGTAAAAATGAGGTACCAGTTTCATACGGAAGTGGGAAAGCAGTATCACTCTATAGTGTCGATTGTCTCAAAAAAGCAGGAGTCATAAAGGATGGTAGTGGTACAACTACTCCTGTATCTCCAACTCAGAAATAATCATCTATCATCAAAAATCCCCTCTCTGAATTATTCGATTGGGGAATTTTTTTGAGTGTTGAATTTAGAACTCTGGGACTATGGCGTGGTGATCATAACTGACTCAGTTGGAACTCCGTCAATGACTACTGGAGTCTGAGTACTCTCGGTCACAGGAGCGATAACCCCTATAACTCAAGTACCCTCAGTCAGCGGAGGACTCGCGATAACTGAATTTGTGGTAACTATTGTTTCTACTACTGTCGATATGGGAGTCGTCTCTGTCGGAGTGGCTACTATTGTGGTGCTAGTCTTAGGAGTTACTGTAGTGGTAGTTGGTACAACCGGAGTTGTCACTGCTGGAATCACTGGAATAGTACTCGACATTGTCCCACTCGCTGTCACTGACATACGGATGAGAGCATCGAGTTGATCCTTGGTTATACAGGTCTCATTACCTGTTGTACCGACACAGATTTTCTCTGTGTGTGTCTCTCGTGTCCATACTTGATCGAAGTATCCATTCAGAGCAGTGATCTGGAGGACGACTAGGTCTCGGATGAGATGTACACCTGTCATGATAGTTGCAACAATTTTCTCTTGTACGTCACGGGCAGTGCTCGCAAGTGCTGCAAGGTAGTCAGCATCGTTCTTGGCTATGCTCTGAGATATTGGGACGAGAGGAGTCGGAGTCGATGTCGTGACCACTGGAGAACTAATAAGAGAAGGGCCTGGTACACTATAGGTTGATGTAGTGATCATGCTATCTGTTTTGAGTATACCTGTTGCGGTATTAGTAAGAGGTGTGATCACATCATCGTAGACTCCATCGAAGTAAGTATTTTGGATGAATACCATAACTATCCCTTCAGATCCACCTGCGAATCCTGTGAGTGCCTTACCGATGACGTGACCTGCACGAGTTGCTCGCATACCAACACCTGATATATCAGAAGTCGTGATATAATCACCTGGATTGATATCCCCATTTTTGGTTGAGATCTTGACTGGTACACGACCTGAGAGACCCACGATGACTGGTTTGCCAGTACCATCTGCTGCACCGATAACGATACCTGGCTTGGTCGAGATAATACCAAGAGACCGACTATCATAGGCACGAATCGATTTCTGAACTTGAGAGACTCCATTACCTGCGAGAGAAACAAGATCTCCTTCCTGAATGGTGGTATCACTCGTATAGTACACCTCAGCAAGATCAGCTCCACGGATACGGTATGCTATGAGATTACTTCATTGACGAATAGTAGCAACACCATTCACGGTGAACTCTGACCATTGGAGATTGACTGTCCCTGCCGTTGCACCATTGGTGACGACTGCACTGACCCAGATTGGATCATCGAGTCCACTTGCTGCAATCAGTCCTGATGCTACTCCACAACCGATATTTGCCTGAGCGGTAGCACCTTCTGGATCGTACGCTGATACACTACAAGTTGCTCCTGCTGGTGCAGTTACTGCAAACTTGAAGTCTGCATTTGCTTGTGCATTGCTACTGAGATTATATTGGATAACCCATTGCTCATTGGCACCGATATTCATCGTGAGTTGTGTATCATTGGCGAGAGTCGCTGTCGCATTGGTCTGATCTGCTGTTTTCCTGACGATTATCTGACTCTGATCATTGGAGTCTCCCACTAGAGACCATGCAGTACCATTCCAGATGAATGATCTACCCGTATTGCCTCTCACGCGGGAACCTACCATGATGAACTCGACACTACCGATATTGTTCACATAGACCATCTTACCCGCTATAGTTACTGTAGGAGTCGGGAGAGTGATTGTCTGATCTGCAGTGGTCTGATTGACATTGAATGTTGTGAATACATCAACAGTCGCTACCGCTGTTCCGATTGTACCACCAGTTGCGAGATTAGCGATCGTACTTGTAGTAATTGTCTGAGAACCATTGATCGTGACATTATTTAAGAAGGTTTTATTTCCTGCAAATGTCTGGGCCGTAGTCGATACAAGTCCTGGATTTGTCGCATCTGCTGTTTGGAGGATCAGGTTAGATCCTGAGTATACTGCACCATTCACAGATTTAGCTACTGAGTCTATAGTACCAATCAATCAATTCAAAAGATCTGTTCCACATATCCACGATGTACCATTGTATTTAAATATCTCACCTGTTAAACAACCATTGGAAGCAATATCAGCAAAGAGAAGTGTACCATTGAGTATTTTAGTAGAGGTCACGGCACCAGTTCCTATGGTGAAAAGTCCAGTATTCGAAAGTGTCGCATCCCCTGATAATAACTGAGCGGTTGGAATATTTGATGCATTACCGATCCAGATATTCCCATTGGTGAGACTATTGGAGAGTTTATTATTAAAGGTATTCCAATCTGTAGCTGAGAGGGCTCCTGTCGTAGTGGAGTTTGCGAGGGCAAGAGAGAATGCACCCGTTGTGTTATTATACGCAAGTGGGCCGAGTGCGGAGAGTGATGTGAGAGTGATCTTTGTAGCAACAGTTCAT
>JACMPX010000013.1 GCA_014377245.1 Candidatus Altimarinota bacterium | reverse complement strand
TTTCTTTTTTCCAAGATCTTGGCACCTATCTACTCTCCCACGTGAATCCACGAAGTACCATCGACGTTACAAGGCTTAACTGCTGTGTTCGGAAAGGGAACAGGTGTACCCCTCGCACTATAGACACCAAGATCCTGAAAAAAAGAGTGTTATTCTGAAAACCTTTTATAAAAGAGAAACATTGCTGGTTTCTTTCTATTTCCAACATACTCCGAGATTATATTCATACCAACATTTCTATCAGACCTGAATCTGAAGAATAAAGAGTAGAACAAAAAGCATGTATAAATACCATTCGTGCTATTAGTAATGCTCGGCTACACATATTTCTATGCTTACACCTGCATCCTATCAACCTCGTAGTCTCCGAGGACACTTATGCTGACTAAATCAGCTGAGATACCTTATCTTTGAGTTGGCTTCCCACTTAGATGCTTTCAGTGGTTATCCATTCCGAACTTAGCTACTCGGCGGTGCCATTGGTTGACAGCCGATCCACCAGGGGTTCGTCCATTCCGGTCCTCTCGTACTAGGAACAGGTCTCATCAAGTATCTAAACGCTCACAGCAGATAGGGGCCAAACTGTCTCACGACGTTTTGAACCCAGCTCACGTACCACTTTAAATGGCGAACAGCCATACCCTTGGGAGCTTCTCCACCCCCAGGATGTGATGAGCCGACATCGAGGTGCCAAACTGCGTCGTCGATATGAACTCTTGGACGCAATCAGCCTGTTATCCCTAGAGTAACTTTTATCCGTTGAGCGACACCACTCCCACGTGTTGGTGCCGGATCACTTTCACCGACTTTCGTCTCTGATCGACTTGTAGGTCTCTCAGTCAAGCAGGCTTGTGCGAATACACTATCAGTCCGATTTCCATCCGGACTTAGCCTACCTTTGTGCGCCTCCGTTACATTTTAGGAGGCAACCGCCCCAGTTAAACTCCCCATCAAGCACGGTCCCCCGCTGTGCGGGGTTAGAGGCATACATATACAAGGGTGGTATCTCAACGTCGGCTCCGACAGAACTAGCGTCCCATCATTATCGCCTCCCACCTATCCTGCACAAATATATGTACGACTCAGTGCCAAACTAGAGTAAAGCTTCATAGGGTCTTTCCGTCTTGCTGCGAGTAATCGGCATTTTTACCGATATTGCAATTTCACCGGGACTAAGCTTGAGACAGTGTCCAGACCGTTATGCCGTTCGTGCGGGTCGGAACTTACCCGACAAGGAATTTCGCTACCTTAGGACCGTTATAGTTACGGCCGTCGTTCACCAGGACTTAATTTCAGAGCTTGCACCCCTCCACGTAATCTTCTGGCACCGGACAGGCATCACCCCATATACATCATCTTGCGATTTAGCATGGAGCTGTGTTTTTGGTAAACAGTCGCCTGGACTCGTTAGCTGCGGCCTGCTCGTAAAATACGAGCGAGGCAGATCTTATCCCGAGGTTACGATCGCTATTTTGCAGAGTTCCTTAAGCTTAGTTATCCCGTCCACCTTAATGTACTCACATCCACCCACGTGTGTTCGATTGCGGTACGGTTATACATGATCGTCCCAGAGTGGCTTTTCTCGGCACCCTCGTATTGTAGGACCTATCTCTGCTCATTCCGAAGAATGCATTAAGACAAGATTTGTATCGCTCCTGTATTGCTTTGCGGATTTTCCTACAAAGCCAGAAGCGGTACTCTTCGCACATATCCATGAGTGCGTCCAATACTGTTGATGCGTCCCCACATAGGTAGTAACCTTTCATATATAGTTCTGGAATATTAACCAGATATCCATCGGCTAGCTCCTTTCGGATGCACCTTAGGACCGACTAACCCTGCCACGACTGACGTAGGACAGGAAACCTTGGGTATTCGGTGTGAAGGGTTCTCACCTTCATTACGTTACTCATACCAACATTTGCACTTCCCATACCTCCACAGTAGGTTATCCGACTGCTTCACAGGCCTAGGGAACGCTCCGCTACCGATCCATAATTAAATATGTATCTTCCGTCTTCGGTGTATAACTTAAGCCCCGCTGAATCTTCGGCGCACAATCACTCGACCAGTGAGCTATTACGCACTCTTTAAATGAGTGGCTGCTTCTAAGCCAACATCCTGGCTGTCATAGTAATCACACATCCTTTTCCACTGAGTTATAACTTGGGGACCTTAGACAGGAATCTGGGCTGTTTCCCTTTTGACAATGGCGCTTATCCGTCACTGTCCGACTGTACAACATTCCGCCGAGAGTATTCGAAGTTTATCAAGATTTGCTAAGTCGGAATAGACCCGCTAGTCTTATCAGAGCCCTACCCCTCTCGGTTACTATTGTACGCTATACCTAAATATATTTCGCGGAGAACCAGCTATCTCCCGGTTCGATTAGCTTTTCACTCCTACTCACACCTCATCCAATAGACTTGCAGCTCTAAATGGTTCGGCCCTCCACCCCGGTTTAACGGGGCTTCAGCCTGGGCATGAGTAGCTCACACGGGTTTCGGGTCTACTATACGTGACTGAATTCGCCCTATTCAGACTTGGTTTCCCTACGGCTCCGGCTATAACTGCCTTAACCTTGCCACGCATACGTAAGTCGTTGGTTCCTTCTCCAAAAGGCACGCCGTCACCCTTACGGGCTCCGACTCTTTGAAGGCACAGAGTTTCAGGATCTATTTCACTCCCCTTTCGGGGTTCTTTTAACCTTTCCCTCACGGTACTTGTGCACTATCGATCTCATATACTGTTTAGCCTTAGAACGTGGTCGTCCTGAATTCACACCGGCTTTCACGTGGCCGATGCTACTTATGAGCATATTGCACCCTGGCAAGAAATGTTTCAAATACGGGGCTATTACCCTCTTTGGCCGACCTTTCCAGATCGTTTTTCTGCATTCTTTGAAGAGTGTCACTATTTGAACTTTGTGGTAATATGTCATGTAACCCCCATAGAGCAACGGGTTCATCCTTGGCACTCTATGGGTTTGGGCTGTTCCGATTTCGCTCGTCACTACTTTCGGAATCTCGGTTGATTTCTTTTCCCTGCTTACTAAGATATTTCAATTCGGCAGGTGTCCATCCATTATAGGATTATCTGCCGTGGCAGATAGGGTTCCCCCATTCGGAAATCCTGGGCTGTAACGCGTCGTAGCAGCTTACCCAGGCTTATCGCAGCTTTGTGCGTCCTTCATCGGATATATGAGTCAAGGCATCCACTCTGTGCCGTATTTATATTTATACAAGTGCTTTTTGCACTCGCTTTATTTGTTTGAAATGTTGGTATGAATGTAATCTTGAGTATTTTTATGGTGGAAACAGAATTACTCATTAGTTTTGATAAACTAATGAAAAAAATTGCAGTGTTTCTTTTTATAAAAGATTTGTCATACTTGCGTATAACAATTTTGAATTATTCACTTGGAAGTAAATAATTCAGTTTTGACATATTTTCTTGGGAGAAAATACATCGATTTTAGAATAACATTCAAATTAAAAATTTGATTCAAGAGTGTTAAAGAGCATTACTCCTCACATCCCATATACCAGAAGACAACCTAAAAATAATTTCCTAAAAAGATAAAGAGATAGTCCATCCGCACGTTCTCGTACGGATACCTTGTTACGACTTAACCCCAGTCAGTGTGTTTACCGTGGGCCTCCGTATTACTCGAAGGACTTAAGGTATGCACACCTCCCATGGTTTGACGGGCGGTGAGTACAAGACCCGGGAACAGATTCACCGTGACATAGCTGATTCACGATTACTAGCAATTCCAACTTCATGGGGGCGAGTTGCAGCCCCCAATCTGGACTGAGATCGGCTTTCTGGGATTGGCTCCATGTTACCATATTGCAACCCTTTGTACCGACCATTGTATCATGTGTGTAGCCCTAGGCATAAGGGCCATGCTGATTTGACGTCATCCACACCTTCCTCCTGATTAACTCAGGCAGTCTCGTTAGACATAATAACTAACGACATGGGTTGCGCTCGTTAACGGACTTAACCGAACACCTCAAGGCACGAGCTGACGACAACCATGCAGCACCTGTTTTCAAGTTCCCTTGCGGGCACAAAAACATTTCTGCTTCTTTCTATCAATGTCAAGCCTAGGTGAGGTTTCTCGTTTAGTGTCGAATTAAACCACATGATCCACTGCTTGTGCGGGTCCCCGTCTATTCATTTGAGTTTTAACCTTGCGGCCGTACTCCTCAGGCGGGATGCTTAATGCGTTAGCTTGAAGCACTGAACCGAAGTCCTACACTTAGCATCCATCGTTTAGGGCGTGGACTACAGGGGTATCTAATCCCTTTTGCTCCCCACGCTTTCGTCTCTCAGTGTCAGTAGTGTTCCAGCAAGCTGCCTTCGCTTTTGGTATTCTTGTATGTATCAACGGATTGCACCCCTACTCATACAGTTCTGCTTGCCTCTCCCACACTCAAGTTCGATAGTTTTCCAAGCAAGTACAGGGTTGAGCCCTGACCTTTCACTTGAAACTTTCCGAACCACCTACAGACGCTTTACGCCCAGTAATTCCGGATAACGCTTGGGGCCTTCGTATTACCGCGGCTGCTGGCACGAAGTTTGCCGCCCCTTATTCCTCTAGTACCGTCATTATCTTCCTAGAGAAAAGAAGTTTACACCAACAAAGGCTTCATCCTTCACGCGGTGTCGCTCCATCAGGCTTTCGCCCATTGTGGAAGATTCCTCACTGCTGCCTCCCGTAGGAGTATGGACCGTGTCTCAGTTCCATTGTGGCTGGTCGTCCTCTCAGACCAGCTACCCGTCATCGCCTTGGTGGGCTATTACCCCGCCAACTAGCTGATAGGCCGCAGACTCTTCCCGAAGCGAATTGCTCCTTTACCCTTACGGGACTATCCGGTATTACTCTCGATTTCTCGAGGCTATCCCTGACTTCGGGGGAGATATCAACGTGTTACGCACCCGTTTGCCGCTAGATTACATGTGACACAGAATGTAGAAATAAATCTCTACTCTGTGTCACAAATAAACCCGCTCGACTTGCATGTGTTAGGCGCACCGCTAGCGTTCATCCTGAGCTATGATCAAACTCTTTGAAACGTTAGCTGCCTACGATACCGAAGTATGTAGGACTTTTTTTATTTTTTGTTTATCTAGAAATTACAGTTTGGAT
This sequence comes from Candidatus Altimarinota bacterium, assembly GCA_014377245.1. Classification (GTDB taxonomy): domain Bacteria; phylum Patescibacteriota; class Gracilibacteria; order BD1-5; family UBA2023; genus JABFSX01. Next base: position 19,149 of record JACMPX010000013.1, on the reverse strand, counting down.
TGCTCCAAATTGTCTTCTGGTATATGAGATGTTAAGGTGCAACTGCCGTAAAGCAGTGGGAGATTTATATGGAAAAGAGCCTTGAAGTCAAAACTTTTTTCGACTTTTTTCATAAAAAGTACCATAGTCGCATCTGGAAGCGGTTATCGATTTCATAAAATTGTGAAGATTTTGCGAAGATTTGCTTGTTTTATGAGCTATTGCCTCATAGACCAATTTTTGTGAACAGCAAACATGCAAAAATTCCCTAAATTATCTCATATTTTGTATCACTTTTTGTCTATATCCACTCCCTCATATTCTAAAAAGGCGATCCTGGTTCTCGATCCACACTCTCTATATAAGAGATATCTCTCTACTATTCTCATCTCTCTGTACTATAGAGAACAAAAAACTCCCCCTATTTCTAGCGAGAGATTTCTATATATAGGATATATATGGTGGCGACTGGTTGAAAAAAGCCAGAACTAATCTCATCAGCAAGGAGAGTATCCCATATATTCCGAAAATCATATAATTATAAAGCATTTGTGGGTAACTCTTTGATAAGTTTTTCAATATCATCAATAATTCCTTTATAACCCTCTTTTCACAGATCGAATGGATCAATAACTGGATTTATAAATATTGGAATACTGAGAGTTTTAAAATACTCATACGGAGTTGCTCAACCCAATCTACACTCTTCATCGCATCATCACTCTTTCACTGGATCGAAAAGAAATACTACAATATTGAAACAATGTAATTCCTGAATTGACATATCTTTTAGGTATTTAATCTTTTGCGTAGAAATATCGACTCATTTATACTCCTTTAGAACATCTGAAATTCAGATATCAGGAGCTCATATATATTTCTCTTTTCTTGCTTCCAATCATGCAATACTGATTGCTACTCATAGTCCATAAATATGATTAAAAATTCACTCTGCTATTTGAGAACGTCATACATTTGCCTTACAGATGAAGATTGGTAGTATTGTCATACTCAATGTATATCTCGAAATGGAAGTAAATCAAAAGGAAATACAATTGTCCCCCTTTACAGAGGTTAGAACTAACAAAAAAAATCTCCCTCTATTACTAGAGAGAGATTTTCGCATACAGAGTATATATGGTGGGCCCACCTGGACTTGAACCAGGGACCAATCGGTTATGAGCCGACTGCTCTAACCACTGAGCTATAGGCCCAAAAAAACATGGCGGTGGATGAGGGATTCGAACCCTCGCGACGCCTTGCGGCACCCTACAGGTTTAGCAAACCCCCCTCTTCAGCCACTTGAGTAACCCACCAGAGTTATATAGATGAGCGGATTATAAAAAAAAGGTGAGAAAATGCAAATCATTTTCTCAACCTTTTGGGAACTACTGAACCACTACGACAACTTTTGGCTCTTTGCCCGTCTCTGCGAGCATCAGGTCGACTGTCTTGCGTGACACGAAGTCGGTGAACGCGAGAGCGTCCTTGAATCCTGAGAGATCCTTGAGGATATTGCGAATAGCATTGTCAAGAGAGGTCTCGAGTCCTGGAACCGTATCAACTGGAGGGAGACCAACAACATCATACTTGATGTTGTATCATGCTGTTTTTTTCGATATACCGACAACGAGTACTCCTTGTGAAGAGATCTGAAATCTATCATGAAGCTCTTGTTCTCAAGTATAGCCAACCATACGACCATCGATCGTGATGAGTTTTTTAGATACATACTGATCCGTCTCTCGCATTATATCTTTGGTGAATTCGAGGAGTTTCCCATTGCGAAGTACCGGGACATGATCCTTGGCATAGCCGAGATCATAGGCGTTGCGAGCGTTTCACCTGAGCATATGAGGGAATCCATAGATAGGAATATAGAATTCAGGATTGAGCAGCGATATCATCTTCTTCGTATCCTCCTCCTTAGCATGTCCACCAGCATGGATCTCTGACTCTTTGTAATGATGGATTTTTGGTCCTTGTTGTGTGATGAGATCGAACAGTCCCTGGACAGCTCGCTCGTTGCCTGGGATCACAGAAGATGAGAATATGATGGCATCGTCAGCCTTGAGTGTGGTATCCTTGGACTCACCTGTAACAATACGCATGAGAGCTGCATACCGCTCACCCTGTGCACCCGTACAACAGATCGTGATCTCATTATCTGGGAGCTTCGCGGCATCAGACATCGAGATGATCGTACCAGGTTTTGGTCTCACATACCCGAGCTTGATCGCGATATCGATATAGTTGTTCATCGAGCGGCCGAGGAGGACTACCTTGCGATTGTACTTCTCTGAAGTCGAGATGATGAGCATGACACGATCGATGATAGAGGAGAATGTAGCAGTGATTACACGACCTGGAGACTTTTCGAAAATCTCTTCGATCGAGTGGATGACCGCTGACTCTGAGATAGAAGAACCAAGAAGATGAGCATTTGTCGAGTCAGAGAAGAGTCCACGGACACCACGCTTGCCGAGAGCCTCAATCCATTCATAGTTCGTCGATGGACGATTCGGGAGAGGCTGCTTATCGAATTTCCAGTCACCAGTATGGACGAATCTGCCTACTGGAGTCTCGATGAGGAGTCCGACCGAGTCGGGGATCGAGTGATCCACGACAAACGGAGTGATCTGGAAATGTTTGCCCATCTGAACTGGACGATATCGGACATATTCCGAGAGGTGTGTGAGAGTCGCTTTCATATCTCCTTGTTTCATCTTGATCAGCTCAAATGCCATCGCTGTCGCGTAAATCGGAGTACTACGACCGAGTTGCTCCATCAGATAATAGATCGCACCGATATGGTCGATATGTCCATGAGTGATACCGACTCCGACGATTTTTTTGCCACGACAATAGGTGAGATCTGGGATCGAACAGTTGATACCGTATTGATACTGATCAGCGAATTGGAGACCCATATCTATGATTATCATCTCGTCCTCGTACTCAAATCCCATACAGTTGAGACCGACTTGCTCGGTTCCACCAAAAGGAATGACGCGAAGTGTCCCTTTCTCGAGTGGTTTTGGTCGCTCTTCTGGGATATGGAGGAACTTTTTCACGGCCTGAACTGGCGTGAGAAATGGGAACGATTTCTTCGGTCGAAATGAATCTTCGAAGATGAACGACTCACCAGGTTTGACATTGGTGGCGATATTTTTGCCTGAGTCAAAAAAACTGCGGAATCCGGGTTTTCGATCTGTTTGTGGCGTTTTACCAGAGTTATTTTGGTAGCGTGTATTTCGCATGATATATTTATAAGGTTATGAGATTTTTAAAATTAAGATTTTTGGTTATTTAGTGTATTTTTTTGGATATTTTTCTTCTTATTTGTTACTTTTTAATTATAAAAAGTAATAATATTTATCTCTCTATCACAATCGGCATAACAACAGGAGTACGCCCCGTGAGGAGGTAGCAGTACTTGGTGATCTCACGACGGAGTGACTGCACGAGTTCGCCCCTTTCGACCTTGGGATTTTCGACGATGAGCCGCTCATAGGTCTGTCTAATTCATTTGAGGATCTCTTTATGGATATACATCATCTCATACGCATGGACGAATCCGCGAGAATCAATGAATATATGACCTGCAATCGTACGAGCTCTGGTATCTTCTTCGAGAGTAAATATGAGAACTCCACTCTCAGCGAGCTGATCTCTATCTCCGAGAGCATATCCAGCAACGACTCCGATAGAGAGACCGTCAACGAAGAATGTATCGAATGTGAACTTCATAGCATTGCGAGAGAGTATTCATCACTTGAGTGAGATTACCTCTCCAGTAATAAATGTATCACTAGCGATAGAGAATCCCTCAGCTGTTGGTGATATCATTGTGATGACGGATATCCCGAGATCCATAGACGTGAGAGAAATATGAGCAAAGGCAAATGTCGAGTTACCCGCCTTGAATCCAAGATGAGTAGACATAGCAACATCTGCAATTATACATTCGATATCTCAGATACGTCTTGAAGAGGTACCATCAGCAAACAACTCAAAAAACCTGCAGGATTCAAGGAATACAGTATTTTTTATATTATTGCGAAAAGCTGCAATAACTCCTCTTGTTGCATAAATAGGTGGAAATCCGAGAGTCGGGAGAATGAGTTCATATTTTGCTACATCGATGGATGCATCTGTCAATATCCAAGCTCGAATACGATCCTTTTCTGAGAAGATGAGCCGCATATCTGGAAATGTAGGATAGGTACGACCTGATCTACTGATAGATCCAAATCCTGATCCCATCAGAATCGTAGTATCATCTGAGCGAATCATGAATAGTGGATCAGTACTCATATGGCTCGAGAGTGCTATGATGCGTACACTCGATATATCATCTTCTCTAGGGAGAAATGACGACTTCATCCCAGCGATCAGACGAGAAAGTGCTGGAGTATTATCGATAATAGCTGGCTCTGTAGCCTGCGGTGCTCGTGGTGGACGAGGGGTATATTCTCGAGCTGGACGAGCTGGCCCCTCTGCTCGTGGAGCAAGACGAGGAGCTGGAGTACGAGGAGCAAACATCTGACGATCAAGCTGGGAGAGAGCTGGAGGAGTCGCAGAACGAGAAGCAGATGACGGAGTAGATCCGAAATCGATATCATCGCTATCACCAAAAATGTGGTCCATAAAAGAAAAAATGATGCGGTAATACAACCTATAAGAGGTAGAAATCCACGAAAAATAAATATTGTCGTCCTAAAAATGATATATGAAACTGAGAATATATGAACAACGATATCCCTTGAATATTTTTCACGAGAGAGAGCTGGTAATATATGATTGATCTTCAAAAAAACAAAATGAAGTTTATTATTATATACTCTATGTTTTTTTATACACTAATTAAAAAGAGTATATACAATTCTAGAGAGAATACAAATATTTCTGTAGAGAGAATGGTACCTTGGTAGTATCCCATAAGTATGAGGGCACCCGGCCAATAGAGAAATCTGTTCCCTGAAATGAACCCATCGGGAAAACAAAATTCATAAAAAAAAGATACTTCAGTCGAAGAGATTCACTACGGATGGCCCTGTCTGCGAATGTAGCATTGTGAAATACATAGAATACAAAAGACTCAGCAAAGTCCTCATATTGATTGGATGCTGCATATCATGAAACAAAATCCATAGTTTCTTCACTTGATCTCTTCACTGTGGGCTTTTGCCAACTGATATGGTAGAACTCATCAGAGATATCTCATCATTCTTTGGTTAAGAAAAAACTATAAATATCGATATAGTGAGCCATCTCATGAACGAATAACTTGGTAAACTCAGTATCACGAACAATATATGGAGAGAGTATTATTCGAGCATCCTGCATACGACCTCTGGGTTTTCGTTGTAATCAATCTATATCAATAACGAGCTTACTAAAATCAAATTGCATAGGACTCGAATAGAGAATTTCTTTCATATTCGCAATCCTAGTCTGAGAATTCATTTGTGTATTCACATTTCAGATACTCACAGCTTGATTCACTGCATTTACCATACTGGTGAATATGAAAAACGTAAAAACAAGGAATATAAATTTAATGGTCAGAGTGAATTTCATATAGTATTATGTCCCTAAACCATAAATAAAGTTCACAAAAATATCTACGAGCGGAAATGCCACGAGAAGAAGTAAAAGGCCGATAACTGCTGAAATTCCAGTTGTTTTAGCTTTTTTTATTTTTTCATCATCGCCATACGTCGTAGTATACTGTATTCATGAGAATACTAGGGCACCTATGGCGAAGAGTGCGCCAAATGCGATGATTTTTTTTGAGATATCGATTACCTGACTTTTGACGGCAGTCACTCATCATCCTATCGTACCAATAGGAGAGATGGCATTATCAGCCGATCCAGCACATCACTGTAGAAAACTCACAGGCGTGGTACTATTAGATATAGGTGTACATTTTGCGGATGCCCCTTGATAGAGAAAGATTGAAAAGAGGATAAAAAAAAGAAAGAGAAAGGTAGGAAGTATTCGCATAAAAAGAAAATAATAACTAGATACTAAAACGAGAGACAATACTCACAACTCAGTAAGAGAGAGCTATCGCAATGAGTGCAATAGCTGTATATCCTATAGATTTCCAGGCTTTCTTCATTCGGGACTCATCCCCCTCAGCGGTGAATAGCTCATATGCGATATAGAGTGACGCTCAGACTATGACGATCGGCAAAACAAGCTTGAGTAGAATTGATTGAGCAAGAGTGAGAAGTGCGATGATAGTGACACCATTTGACTGAAGGATGCTCCCATCGGGAAGAGCTCCTTGGAATCCGATATCCGACCTGCTAATGGCGAATATCTGATGTGTCGAGAGCAACACTGAAATCAAGATGAGAAATATTCGTTGCATATTTTTAGAAAAAATTATCGAGTTTGAGATTGGTTATGAATGTCACAATACCATATGCGAGCCCTGCGATGAATAGACCTATAAAAGCATATATCATTGTATATCGAGCTTTTTTTATCTTCTCTTCTTCGCCTGTTGCAAGAACCATCTGGATACCAGCCCATGTGATAGCTATGACGGTAAGTACTGCTGTGAGTCCGATCAGCCAACCGATGATCATACCGATAGCATTTCATGGTCCCTCTGTATTAATCTGAGGGAGTAATGTCGTAGGCGATATGATACCGTCAACACTCACCTCAGCGTAGGAGATAGCAATACTCGATACGAGTATCATCAAAAATATAGAAATATTGCGAATAGCGATCATATTATAGAGTGGTAAAAAATGATGCGACGATCTTGACGATACCATATGATAAAAATGCTACGAGCATAGCAACAATATTCCATTTGATAATAGTCTTGGCCCGACCTGATTTCTCTGAATCACCTGCTGAAAAAATATAGAAATATCCAGCAATGAGTATCGACACCGCTGCAATAATCGGAATCATAAAAAGCAATATATCTGTGATATTGCCAAGAATCCTCAAAAGTGATCATAAACCAGCAGTGTCAGATGCATTACTACTACATCAAAGAATACTCATCGCACATACATCAATAGTAAATTTGGAACTTGTAAAATCACTCGATTCTCCTGCTGCATATGTGGAAAAGAGCGAAAAAAATGAGAGATATATGATTAAGAAATGGAGAATTTTTTGCATAAAATATAACATTAAAAATATAGTACACCAAAACCGATGAAAAAGCAAAAAAACTACCAGATTTGCAAAAATAATATTCCTTTATATAATACGTTATAATATTACATTTTCTATTTATATATGCAATTACTTTCGATTCTCCTACTCATACTATCACTGTTGATTATTATCGTAGTCATGATCCAGGCAAAAGGTACTGGACTATCAATCGTGCCAGGAACTGGCGACTTCGGCAAATTCGAGCGTCGTGGTGGTGAACTTGTGCTCCATCGTATCACTATAGGACTCATAGTACTATTTGTAGTGATGTCTATCATCGCATATTTTATAGCGTAGTTATCCTATAGTCTCCTAATCTCTCGTATCATGTTAGCGTCCGGAACCAAAAAAATCATCACAATTGGTTCGATAATATTTTTCATTCTGATTGTCTTCCACCTTATCGGAGTGTATATATTCGCATGAGGACATTATGAATGAGTAAAATGAGGGAGTATCAGTATAGGAATAGTCGATGAGACACCCAATCCGATGAATCCATTTCAATATGGAAAAAACGACCGAGTCGATCTTCTCTATCGGTTTCTTTTTCGTGGACTGATCAAATATAGCATCGAAAAAGGTATATATACTGATGATCTAACGAGTTGCAATCTTACTGATCTAACGAGTATAATATGTACACTGCAGGATGATGCAGTATGGTCAGATGGTACTCGTATCAAAACGGATGATATTATCGCATCAATGGATGCATATAGGCGTGTCATCAGTGATGTGAATATCAAATTGTTTCTAGAAACCGTCAAAATAACAAAAAATGGCGATACTATAGAAATAAAATCAACAAAAAAAAGTCCATACATGATCGAAATATTGACGTATCCAATCATTCGATCTGATATTATAGAAAAGATCCTCAGTGGCAGTATAGATACGAGAGGATATGTCACATCTGGTCCCTATATATTCGGTGAGAGAGCGACAGATAAAGAATATGGATTCGATCGGATCACCCTACTACGGAATGAGAAATGGGCACAGTCAACATGGCTGGATAAAATTAATTTCAAGTTTTTCAAAGATCTCCAGAGTCTCGAACGTAGTAGCGAAACACTAACGATCGTCATACCTCCAGTAAAAAACGAAAAACTCGAGATAGGACCTCGATTCCGTGAATATCTCTATACCAATTACGAATATTTTGGTGTGTTTCTCAATACCAAAACAATGAGTCGTATACTCCGAAATAGTCTACACTGGCAGATTGGTACTTCTTTCTCTGATAATATCGTAGATGATCACCGAAGAATTACGAGTATATTCCAATCTGGTACATCTCTACTCCCTACCGAGAATCTGAAATGATTCTCAGATATATTGAGAGAAATCGGATATACTAAAAAGTCTGAAATAGTAGCAAAAATCGAAAAAACCACGAGTATCGTAAGCGGCGAGGTGCAGCTACAGGCTGCGAAATATTGGACAAATAAAGCAAAAGTTACCACTATTTTCCCAAATGATATAAAAGATGAAATCCTACTCACTGGATCAGTTCCTGCCAATACAGTGTCAATAACTATCAATGGTTATACTCTGAAGGAATTCACCTCTGGAAATACCAACTTTGCATACAAGGCCACTATAGCATCGGGCACTCTCAATATTGGCAAAAATACATATATACTCACTCTCGGATTACAATGAAATAAGACTGAAACAGAGATTCTCACAGTCTATGTAGCTACGACTGTAGCTGAGATGAATGAATATAAGAAACAAGTGCAAGAAGTCTATAATACTACTCAAAATACTCCAGCACTTATAGCAACTCGTGAAAGAGCAAAAATAGATACCCTCAAACAAATACAAACTCTTAGAGACGAGTACTACTATAACGACAAGAACGAAGTATTCACCATCAAGATAGGCTATGTCAGTGGTCCTCAGAGCACAGAAGCATATGCTAATAATATAGACTGAGCACTCCGTCTCCTGGGTGTCAAAACTCAATTAATACCATATGGACCAAAAAATATACAAGCGATGATATCAAGTGGAGAACGCAAATATGATCTCCTCATTATAGGAGTGTCTGTAGAAGACTCACTTTCGAGTATCGGACAGCTCTTCTCAACAAGTACTAGTAAGCAAGGCAATATCAACTTCTCGAATGTCGAAAACAAGTCACTCGATGCCCTCTTTGCCGAGCTACGTTCTACAACAGAATGAACAAAACTAGAAAAAATCGAATGAAATATTGTAAAAATTATGAATACAGAAAGTTTTTTTGTACCTATATCGAGTCCATATCATAGAATCTGGGTTGATAGGAATATCAAGTGAATGCCTATCGTAGACATCATACCCAATGTAGCAAGTTTCGTAGATATTTTCGTCGGTACGAGTATAAAAGAAAACTATATTCGAGATAGCAATGGGAAAAATCTATCCTGATTCCTCTCTTGGATAGTGTCGAAACTATAGAAAATATCAAAAAAAATATAACTGCATAACCGTAGTTATCCAAAAAAAAACAATTCTCAATCCATTTATTTATGAAAGAAAGTATTGTCCTCTCCGCATGGGAGATGGTCACTGAATTCCACTCACTCAAAAAACTTAATTTTATCCCTTCATTTATGGGGATGTTATGGTTGTTTGTGATTGTTTTTTATCAACTGACGTTTACCTATATCTACATCTTCAATAAAAAAGATGAAGTCCTAGAGGCTCTCGCCAAATTCCTCCATAATGACTACTTCACCGAGAGTATAGCCCTACTGGCTACTATATTCATCCTGTATACGCTCCTCGAACCTATAGCAACGGGGGGCATGATACAGATGATGCACTCCTATAAGCAACACAAGTGAGAGCAAAATCGTCGCTCATGGCAAGGATTTTTCGATGGAATCAGACATTTTCTCCCAATATTTGAGATACACAATATAACGGCTATTTTCCGACCACTATCGATCATAACATTCTATATTCTTCTGCTGCGAGTATTTGGCAAATCATTCATAGTTCCGATCAGTAGCATTATGTGAGTTTATCTCATATTTTCCTTTTGTATCAATATCTGTTTCGCATATGCAAAGTTCTATGTAATATTCGAAAACAAAGCAGCAATAGAGTCACTCTCAGCATCTACGAGTCTGGCATTGCGAAACATCGCAATAACTTGAAGACTCTACTTCACAATGATACTCCTTTACTTACGTACTATTATCATAGCTATTATATTCCTTGTTATCCCCCTTCTAATATCGAGTATACTCGCTTTTTTACCTATTATCGGGCTCAAGTTGTTCTTTCTTGTTATTTTTGTAGTCATTGCGGTCATACTATTCATATTCATCGTACATCTGAACTCGACACTCGAGATATTCGTAGAAGCAACCTGGTATGAGGCATATATGCTCTGCAAAGCTGAAGAGAAAGCAAGCAAAAATAGTTGAAAAGATTATGCTGCTCATGATAATCCGCTCGAACACGACGATCACGCTCATCACTAGTTATATGTCATCACAATCCCTCATCATCGAGTACTCATCTAATCCTCCCAATAAGGGGGTACTAAAGAATGCGAATATCCGCTATAGAGAGGCTAATCGCGTCTGTGCAGATGTTGTGGAGGTCTCGCTCATCATCCGAGACAATATACTCACAGAGTTCATGTTCGATGGATATATGTCGATCGTCGCCACCGCATGTGTATCGATCACTGGGGAGCTACTCGAATGAAGTCCAGTAGCAGATATATTGAAACTAGATGAATCATTCGTCCATGAAAATATCGGAGTTGATATCTCTCCTCGTCGTCGATATGCATCTCTGATATGACTCCTTGCAGTCAAGAATGGGATTCATGAATTCTTACAAGATGGAAAAAAGGAGGATTTTAGTGATATAGTAATTGGGTAAATAAAAAAATATAAAGAACAAGTCAGAGAAATTTAATTAGAAACAATAATTCTTCTTAATGAAAGATTTTTACAGGTCGAGAAGTCAAAAATACTTACTAAGCTTCTAGTTGGTGATATTGAAGATGAAATATCATGGGATGAGTTTACAAATATATCGATAATCTTGGATACCATCCATCCTCTTGGATTCTTATTTCTTGAAAAAATGTCAGAGGAATCTAATTTTTGCTATCAAGGTAGAGATGAAGTAGGAGAGGCATTGATGTTCAATTGTGGAATTGGACATATACATAGAACTCGTTTTGCAATCAATAACTTATGGCGGAAGCTTTTTAATTTTGGAATTAAGGTTTTAAATTAATACCATTAAATACTCCTCAACTTATCAACCAACTTATCAATATCCTCTTTCGTATTGTAGAGATAGAGACTCGCTCTGAGACTCGCAGGAACATCGAGAGCTGTGTGAAGAGGCTCGGTACAGTGATATCCTGATCTGACACAGATACCATCATCCGCGAGTATCTCTGCCACATCATTGGGATGATGAGAATCAAATACGAACGAAAATACTCCGAGGCGATTCTCAGAACTCAGGGACCCGAGGAGTCGTATAGATGATGGTAACGTTGCGAAGAGCTTCAGAGCATATTCTATGAGTTCTTTTTCATATTTCTCTATAGTCGCGAATCCTCAGATCAAGTCAATATACTCGAGAGCTGCAAGGAGTGATACAGCACCTGCGATATGAGGAGTTCCTGGCTCATGACGGAACGGGAGACCAGCAGGCTCATAACCACTGGTCGTGACAGAGTTGATAGCACCTCCGCCACAGAATATTGGATCCATCTTTTGCAGTATATCCTTGCGACCATAATAAAATCCAATCCCAGTATCACTCATAACCTTGTGCCCTGTCGCGACAAAAAAGTCGATCCCATAACCAACTACATCTGTTTCCATATGTGGAAATCGCTGTGATCCATCAAGGATATAGAGTGGTTTTTGTTCGAGTGAGTCCAATATCTCCTTCACTCTATTAAGATCGAGTATCTCTCCAGTTACATTCGATGCTCCTGTGATAGAGAGGATTTTTGCATATGGGAGCTTCTCTGCAAGAGAGTCATAATCGAGAGTTCCATCATCATGTAGATCAACCCAATCGATGATAATGCCATATTCCGCTGCGATGATCTGCCATGGGACGATATTCGCATGGTGTTCGACCTTCGATAATAGAACTGTATCTCCCCGATTAAGTAGTCCTGACTTCACAAGACTCTGAGCAATCAGATTGAATGCATAGGTAGCATTATAGGTAAATACAATCTCAGAATCTGAACTTGCATAGAGTTTTTTAGCGATTGCCTTTTTTGACTTTTCATAGAGCAAAGAGCTCTCCATAGAAAGATCATAAGAACCTCTATGAATATTGGCATAATCAGATGCAAAAAAATGCGATAAAGCATCTATCACAATCTGAGGTTTATGTGAACTGGATGCTGAGTCAAGATAGACGAGATTTGGATGAGTTGAAAATATAGGAAAATCACTACGATACATAAGAGGAATTTATTGTTATCCCTGAGTGGGTTGATTCTGCGTTTTCTTGGTTTCAATAGTTTGGATATAGTTTGCAGCCTCAATACCCCAGTCTGTAGATGGATCGAGTTGTTGTATTGCGATGAGTATAGGAAGGGCCTCCTCAGGGTAACCTGATTCAAGTCGAACAATAGCATATTCAAGCTGTATGAGTGGACTCTGAGCAAGCTCATCAGAGAGAGTTTTTATATATATTGGGATTTCTTGAGTTTTACCATTGAGCCTGAGGGCAGAGAGATAGAGTGGTATGAGAAGATGTGATTGAGGATATTTTTCTATTGCGGCATACGACCAAGCATAAGCCCTGATATTCTCACCTTCACGGAGTGCGAGTGATACAGCTACAGCATAGTCATCTTCTGTAACATCAGATTCTTGCAAGAGATAGGTGAGGACCTTGAGCATGGCGGGATTATCACCGAGTGCTGCATAGTTGTATGCGAGACGTCGCTCTATCTCACTCTTGTGAGGGTATCCTGCCATGACTGCATTGTTGAGATAGAGACTTGATGTCACATAATCACCGAGGTATACGTAGATATCTCAGAGACGTGATACTGTCTCAAGATCTTGAGAATTCGATTCTAGATATGAGAGGAGGATATCTCGAGCCTCGCTATATTTACCAAGTTCATAGAGTGCAAATCCTCGAATTTTGCGTACCTCGCTATAGTTTGCTCTCTTAGAAAGGATCTCACTTGAGAGTATCTCTACGGCTCGATATGAACCTTGTCGATAGAGCTCAGTAGCTACGAGAAAGTTACGATATTGGTAGTCTTCAGAGATCTGAGTAGACTTCTGGATAATCTCTTGGAGTGCTGTGATACGATCAGTTTTGCCAGTATAGGACTCGATAGATACTATACAATTGTGGATACCCGAATAGCAAATATCAATCAACTGATAGTATTCATGTGTACTCTTATCGAGCTGATAGCGAGCAAGCTCAGTGAGTCTATCTGGTCTTGCCTCACTCGAAAAAAGCGACTGAAACAATTCCCTATATTCACTCTCCTTGAGCTCCTCAATTGGTACACGTGCATAATTGGAATATGCTGCATCCCAATTGCGCAATTGATAATAGACGTGAGCGATCTTGCGTCTGATGACGATATCATCGGGGAGTTTCTCGAGTGCAGTCTGGTAGTATAGGAGTGCTTTCTCAGGATTATTTTTGAGGGTCAGATAGTCCCCTTTTCGAATTGTTCGGAGCTCTTTTTTTCGTTCTATTGCGAGTTGTACTTTTTGTTTATCAGTCAGATCTATAGCATACTGTGATCCTGTATTAGTTGAACCCGATGAATCCTGAGTTATGATGGTAGTTTCCATACACGAGGAAAGAAAAAAGGATATGAAAATGAGAAAAAAGAAAGATCGAATCATGGCTATGATGATAGCGAAAAAGAGCCAAAAACAAAATCAAAAGATACGTACGAGTATTTTTTGATTTTCTCTCTCACTTCCATATACTCAAGATTCACTTTAGTGCATTCTTCAGATTCTCAGCTAAAAGTTTCCCCTCTATGTTTTCACTATCAAACTATCGTTACTCACTTCCTACTGATCTTATTGCTCAAGAAGCTATCCATCCTCGTCATAATGCAAGGATGATGGTTATCGATCGTGAAACTGGCAAGATAAAAAACGAAGATATATTTTGGAATATCGATATGCATCTCGGAGATGATCGGGTGATATTTTTCAACGACTCACGAGTTGTGCGGTCTCGAGTCATACTTTCAGATACCCCATATACACGACCTGATGGAACCAGATGAACTCTCATAGATGGTGAAATATTTTATCTCTCGACAATTGGAGAGAACGAGTACCAAGCATTGGTACGACCAGGAAACAAATTTAAAATTGGGACTATTTTCACTATTTGTGAGTACCAGATTGAGGTTATTAGTATCACGGAGAGTGGACGAGTACTCAGGATCGAGTGATGAAGTATTTCTGATTTTCTCGCAACATATGGCTCACTCCCACTCCCTCCATATATCGAGTATAGTCAAGCAAAAGAAGCTGACTACCAGACCAGTTTTGCTCGAGCGGACGGCTCCGTAGCGGCACCGACAGCATCTTTGCATTTTACGAGTGATTTGATGAACAAGATATCGAATCCGAAAGAATTCCTCACGCTTCATGTGGGACTCGGTACATTCAAGGGAATACAGACTCAAGATATCCGCGACTATGAGATCCATCGTGAACGAGTCGAGATCTCACTCGATATCTTCGCTAAGATCGCTAAGATCAAAATTGAAAACAAAAAAGTGGTTGCAGTAGGCACTACAGCAACTCGCACTCTCGAATCACTCCCGTATCTCTGGCAATCACTCGATCAAGATATGCAAAATCAATTTGATGCGAATACTCACAACTACTGGAAAAATCTCACAAAAGTAATCCAACCTCAATATTGGATATATGATATCTTGACAAATTATGATCATTTTTGAGGAATCTCATTCGAAACATCGATATATATCACTCCAGGATATCAATTCCAGATAGTCGATGATCTCGTTACCAACTTTCATCTCGGTGAGTCATCACTCTTGGTTCTGGTAGTAGCATTCCTCGGGTATGAGAAGACGATGGAAATATACAAACAAGCCATCAAGAATCGATATAGATTCTACAGTTTCGGTGATGGAATGTATATACGAAGCAAATAGAGCAAAGAGCAAGATAATTCTCTTGCCAGAATTCGAGTCTTTCATATACTATTTTCGTTACTTTTAATTTTTATTTTTCATCTATGAAAAACATCGTCATAATTGCATCAGTTTTACTCATTCTAGCTTCATGTTCTCAGTGAACAAAGGATAAAAATCCACAAGTTGTGAATCCGAAAATAAATACTGTCTCTGGAACGACATATACTCAAGATATCGACAGCACCTCTGCGAAAATCAGAGAAACTCCAGAGTTCCAGAGTTGTATGAAACAACAAGCAACAATGTGTATACAGAGTACGGGTATGCAAATAGCTCAAAAATCAAAAGATGCTACATTCTGTAAAGAACTCTCAAATGCTGATCAGCGCTCGAGCTGTGAATTTGCTATAACTATGGTGAATGCTCAGGAGAAGAATGATATCAAGCTCTGTGACTCACTCACAGATATGAACTACAAAAAGCAATGTCAACTCCAGATCTATCGACAAGAGGCAATATCAAAGAATGATATAACAATATGTGATAAGATCTCTACACTCATGGCACCTACTGGCACAGGTACAAACAGAGATAATATGATGCAAAAAGATCAATGTATACTCCAGATTGTCATGAGTAGCAAAACCTCAAGTGAGAAGGATTGTGAAAAAATCTCAGATACTCGATCAGTAGAGATGTGTAAAACAATGATCAAAAACCGTCCAATGAACACTATCCCAGCTGCTGAGTTGCCCAATGAAAGAAAAAACTAATTCCCGTTTTCCATGACTCAAATTCGCAAGTGTATCATCCCAGCCGCTTGATTTGGTACACGATTCTTACCAGCGACCAAGGCTCAACCTAAAGAGATGCTCCCGATCGTAGATAAGCCGGTGATACAATATCTCGTGGAAGAAGCAGTTGCTGCTGGTATAACGGATATCATCATAGTGACAGGACGTGGCAAGCGGTCTATCGAGGATCATTTTGATGTGTCATATGAGCTCGAGCAGACTCTGGTAGAGAAGTGAAAAATCAAAGAACTTGCAGAAGTCGAAAAGGTATCACATTTGGCTCGTATAGCCTATGTCCGTCAGCCGATCCCTCGTGGAGATGGGGATGCTCTACTCCGAGCTCATGCTCTCATAGGAGACGAACCATGCCTCGTCCTCTTTGGTGATGATCTGATAAAATGAGAGAGGGGATGAGCTGAGCAATTGATTGAGGCTTTTGCGAAATATAAGTCGCCGATTATCGCTGTCGAGCGAGTCACAGATAAGCGGGTGAGTTCATATGGTATTATCGAGTCTGCTAAGTCAGAGTGAACTCTCCATACTGTGGCAAAATTCCTCGAAAAACCAAAACCCAGCGAAACACAATCTCGTCTTGGTGTCATAGGTAAATATATCATCACACCTGAGGTATTCGACTATCTTGAACAGGGATGAAGTCTAGCAAGCAAAGATGGAGAGATTCGCCTCGCCGATGCGTTCGAACGGATGGTGAGAGATGGTAAAAAAGTATACTGACTCGAAATGGAGTGAGATCGTTATGATACAGGAGATAAGTTCGGATTTCTCAAGGCCAATATTGACTACGCTCTCGACCGAGAAGATCTCAGACCACAACTCATAGAATTCCTGAAGAAAAAAGTCAGTGAATTATAACCAATTGTATCCGTCATTGCGAGGCACGAAGCAATCCAATCAATGATAGGCAATTTTATTTTCTGGATCGCTTCATATCTTCACGATGACCGCCAATAACCATCCATCAAATCGCTCCATCGGAGACAATTGAGAAGAGATCGCAGTGAAATATCTCAAATCAAAATGATACCAAATCATAGATCGTAATTATCAGATCAAGTGAGGAGAGCTCGATATTGTTATGTGAGAGTGAGAACTCACCATATTCGTCGAGGTGAAATATCGAAAAAATGAGGCATATGGTCACCCACTCGATACATTCACATGGGCAAAACGTCGAGCAATGAAACGTACGATCATGCTCTATAGTCACAAAAATAAAATCGATCTTGAAAAAATCAGAATCGATTTTATTGGTATCATGCCCAATGCAATATGATGACATCGGGTGTGGCACGTGAGAGGAGTGGAGGTCTAATCTGGCCCAGATCCATCACTGAGTTGATTCGCTCCAACTATGCCAGTTCATAGTTCATCAACATTGTATACTGGATCTGGTCTATTATCTCTATTGCGTCCAGCTCATTGGTATCCAGTATCTTGACGAGTAGATATGACAGATTGTACTGTCTGACTCACGCTGAGTCTCTCTGTATTCGATATATTTCCACCTCCCTGATATCATCCATTTTTCCATGCATTATAGTCTATATCCGCTCATTTTTCGAGTTTACTATTGATATTCCCTGGTTCATATATAATAGAGATATCGATACCCATAGCGAGGAGATCAGTATAGAATAGCTGTTTCTTGAGTTCTGGGAAATTTCCTGGCTTCGATGAAAACGCTTTATTAAAAATATCCAATATATCCCTTCGATACTGCCAGTATTGGGCACGTTTTAAATCATCATTTTGGGATGATTTACTGAGATTTTTTACTATTTTTACAACGGGATCCCAATATCTTTCTTTATCATCCTCATCCATAATGAGCTTATGAGAATCGATTCATATCTTTTTGAGAGTTCTATTCATAGAGTTCAGTGTATATCATCCTGTATATTTATTATTCACAGACTCTATGATCTGACTCCCTGCATATCCGTGTTGTATATACCAACCATTATCATCGCTATGGGCCTTGTTTCAGCCATTATTCTGATGAATACTACTGAGATGATCGAAATATTTTTTCACTTCTGGATCTTCTATAGATTTTTCTACAAGCCACATATTCTTGCTCTGGAGCATATCATGGAGTTTGCTATTATGTTTTCTCCAGAGTCCGGCGAGACCACTGATAGCAGCCTTTACGGTATCTCATTTCCCTTTCTCAGTATGTCCATCATATTCGAGATCCTTGATCCATCGATCCATATTCGCGACATCACCTGGAGCTACTACCTTGAGTGCTTCTCGGAATGTATGACGATAGATATCATTATCTATACGGGTACGCAAAAATGCATACGCGTGGAAACTATGTCATTTACCATCGGCATATCACTTGATTTTTTGATTAGCTTTAGTCGAGAGGTATTTGCTATATCCTCATAGTGCCCAGACAACCGGAAGTGTCTGGATATGCGGCGATGGATCCTTCTCTGCTGCCTTCTCCATAGATCCGATCGCGGTATGATACTCATGAGTCGAGAGTGCTGAGAGTCCATGATCGACTCGAGCCTCAGCGTTCACAAGGTCACCAGCTTGTCGTATTCCCTTCTCATATGCACCATCGAATCCATCCTTTCGCCAAGCATTCTCGAATCCACTCGGACCACCCATAGCCTTGACGAGAGTTGCTGCAACTGGATATTTATCAGAGTTTCCATCCATCATTTTCATGAATCCCCAGATCATCTCCTCCTCAGATAATTCAGATCCAGCTTCATTTCCTAGAATTGTTTTGCTTTTTTCTCGAGCCTTGATCTTCATATCAGTGAGTGCCTGTCCATGGAACCCACAAGAGGTGAGGAGCCCATTGATGAATGACTCACTTCCCTGTGCATAGGCTATGTTCTCAGCATATAGGCTACCATATCACTTCAATAGATGGAGTATAGCGGCACCCACCTCTTCTGGACGAGCATTTCGATTATGTACTATGTGGAGTGCTTTTTTACGAGCTACAGGACCATTGAGATTTTTGAGTTTTTCCTG
>JACMPX010000012.1 GCA_014377245.1 Candidatus Altimarinota bacterium | reverse complement strand
ATGTTGTCCAGCTATAGTGACCTGTGGTAGAGTTTTATTCTCAGCCATACTTTTTACCCCTACAGGTATCTGATCTCAGAATACATGGAGCTCACGGATGATGGCAGCTCCATCGAGTTCAGGGATAAAATGAGGATCAAGCGTAAATATCTGTGAGGGAACTCGCAGACGACAAACACCAAAGAGGGTACGATCAATAGGGTCAATCATCTGTATAAAGTACTCATGTCCGCCACTCGCCTCATACATAGAGACGTCGATAATAGCATCATGAGGATTGTTCGCACGAGCTCGTATCTCACGAGCAGAGATATCATGACGTATTATACCACGAGCTCGCATAGCAATCTCGGTAACCTGCCTGAGATTTGCAAGCTTGGATCCTGCGAGAATCTCATGAGCTGGGATATCACGATACATACGGTTGAGCCTCACATACTCAGGGATCATACCCTGGAGCTCAGCCATGAGTGGGATCAGTATATCATCCACGTATGGGACGAACTCTCACCTCTCCCAGATCTCCGTGAGCTCCGAATTAGGAGTCACGACCATAGGGTAAATCTTGAGCTCATCAGGACGGTAGTCAGGATTCGCAAATATCTCTGCCATACTCGATTTATCGAGCTCAGGAGTTGCTCATATAAGACCAGGCATCATATGAACGACCACTTTGAATCCTGCATCCTTGAGCATCCTCGTTGCCTCAATCGATTCCTTGTTCCCATGTCCCCTACGATTGAGTTCATTGATGTGATCATGTGTCGTCTGATACCCGATCTCAACACGAGTGACGCCATAGCTCCGCAATCGGATGATTTCCTCTGGAGTGATCCAGTCAGGACGAGTCTCGATCGCCATACCAATAACACGACTGGTCGCTGTTTCATTTCTTTTTTTGGCTTCTTCAAGAGTAAGTGATGGTATCCAGTCTGGATCTAAAGAAATAGTTGCAGATGTAAACGAACTCGTATCTTTTGTTTTTTCTTTTTTGAGTATACTACTATAGCCAAATGCCGTATGTGCATCATAGATATCACGGATAAAATCTTCTTGATATGCCACTGGATAGACGCTCCAAGTACCTCCAATTATTCGAACATCGCATTTAGATATTGCATTACCCGTCATACGCAGTGACTGGAGTCGATTCTGTATCTGACGGAACGCATCGAACTCATTCATCTCAGCTCGCTGAACCGCTGGCTCATCACTGATGTAGCTCTTCGGGAGTCACTCATAGGTCGGGCAATAGACACACTTACCAGGACATCACCAGAACTTGGTCAACAGAGAGATCACCGAGACACCCGATAACGATCGTACAGCCCGCTTTCGCAGTACCTTGCGGATACGCATCTCATCTATAATAGATCCAAGAGCTAGTAGTTCCTCATATCTCTCGATCATAGCAATATGTGATGGTCACTCTGATACCCGATATTTAGCGAGTGTATTATTTTTGATCTTGTGAAATGCATCTTTAGTGCTAATATCTGGATTTTTTGCCAGTGCATGCAGGATCTCATCGATGATAATAGTCTGTTCCATAGAGTGTAGAATATAGGGATTTTGGTTCGAATAGCAAGGTGAGCGTTGACTTTTTTGTCACTTTTTATATACTACAATTGCTCTAGATATCATTCGATAACTTGTATCTATTATCTCAAGCGGGGGTAACATAAAAGAGCGAGTGTACTAAGGCTTCAACCCTTGGGTGTACCGGTTCAAACCCGGTTCCCCGCTCCATATATAAAAACTCTGAAAAACATCGAACTTCATCGTAAGAAAAAATTTTTCTCTCATGAATTTCTCGTGTTTAAAAATTTTTCCAGCCATCTATACACCAAACTCAAGACTCAAGACAATGGCAAATTCGCATGGACTCAAATCTAGTATCGTTAAAAAACAAGCCGCCGCACGTAAGCTCTCGAAAGGGAAAAAGAAGTCGGCTATTTCATATACGGGCAATGAGAATAAGCAATCCAGATTCAACCTATCGTACAAGAAAAGAACTCGGTATATGCAAAATAAGGAGGCATTCCCGAAGAAAAAACTCCCAACCAAAAATACAGATACGCTTATCGAACTTGGGATCATCGATGAGAGATGATTCTTCCGAAAAGGGAAAAAGAAGAACTTTTTCACCAAATCAATGACCGATCTCAAGGGATTTGATTACTATGGTATGCCAAGGAGTTAGAAGAAAAATGAGTATTTGCCCTTGCAATTTTGAGAAAATACATACAATCGCGTCATCCAAAATATATGCAGCCGTAGTTCAGTTGGATTAGAACGCCTCCCTGCGAAGGAGGAGGTCACAGGTTCGAGTCCTGTCGGTTGCACCATCTCACATTTTACCAGTTTCTAGATTTTCTAGACCCTCAGAGAGCTTTACTTTAAGCTCTTTTTTGTTGGTTAGTGTGAGTTCGTGTGATACTATTTCTACGAGTTGTCTTATATCATCATGCCATCGCACATAATCCGCTTCAGAGGGGGCTCTACTAGAGAGTTCGTGTAAATATTGGAGTATTTCAGGCAATCGATCCAAATACTCCTCTATATGAGTACTTTCAGAAAGAAAATCAATTTGTGATTGTATCTCTTGTATTTCTTTTTCTGTATCTTCTTTCATCTCACTTGCTACATCGGCACTATATCAGAGTTTAAATACTTTTTTATCT
>JACMPX010000011.1 GCA_014377245.1 Candidatus Altimarinota bacterium | reverse complement strand
AGAGTGGCAAGTGGTGTGCCCTTACAATCTGCGCTCCCTTGCGTTTAAAGGCCGGGGGCCGTTAGCTCAGTTGGTTAGAGCAGAGGACTCATAATCCTTCTTAGCGGCCTCAGCCATGGGCTCTTAAGCCCAATGGGAGCTAGGTATCTGGCCTTGCAAGCGACGTTGGCCAGTGCAATTGCGTCATTGAATTGCTCGCAGATGCGACTGTAGCGACAGAAAAAGTACTGTCAACTTGCGAATGACACTCCCAGCCGTTAGGCACTACCTCATTTGTGTCTTTACAAATGTAACAGAACCATATTATAGAAGTAATACCGATCCTACCAACATAATCGAGACTTATCATGCGAACATGATAATCGCTCGTCTCAGCCATAGAAGTTGGATAGCTTATCCATATTTTTTCTTGAAAAAGTATTTACAAATAGACCATTATCTGATATTATAACTGGAAATACAAATATGCATATCGAAGGAACTACTAATTATCATAACATATTCGAGCCCAACTACTTGCAAATAGAGGCGAGTGATGGCCAACAGATGTCATTCCAGCCTGCAAATATCAATAGGAGATTTATTCATCATCTATCAGATTTTCCGAGTAGTCTCGATATACAGACCTACAAGCTCTCTTCTGCTGATGGAACAATATCATTCCACTATATGATCCACCCATCTATGAGAGCGATTGTGATACCACCGAATTCGATAGAAATGGAACACTCTCAACGAAATAAATGAATCAGTGAGCATATACAAAGATTTTTTGAGATGATGGCACATCGACATTGATATCGCCTGATTGTTGGTATAACTCCTCAGTCTGCCGCAGCATTTAGTCAACGAGTATTGAAAATACTCAGAAATATCGGATATTATATGTGACCTCCGAGTGAGCAAGCTGAGATATATTTCTGAGAACATCAGTCTACCTATACTGGGAATGGTATCCCTGAGATAGGCACATCACCAGAGTATATGATGCCTCCAACTATATAGCAATAATCGTTCCCCTCAGCCAGAAGATCATAGAGATTTTTGTATTTTGTTTGACATTCTCATTGCAACTCATATGCTAGATATTCATACACTATAACTCGCTATCATATGCTCGCTACACAAGAACTCAGACAACCATATAGTCACCTCGATGTAGATATGGTTGTCATAGCAGAGCTCGCGAATGGACTCCCTGGTCTCAAGGATCGAGTTACGGATATTATCAAGGAGACTATAGGTATCGATGAGCTTCCTGAGAGAGTCCGATCTTGGATATACCAGTTATGTATCCCTCATACAGCAGGACTAGAGCCGAAGCCATTCACAGGGAAGCTCGCCCTCCCGATTGACCTCGCATCACTCTCACAGAGATAGTATTATTTTGGGAATTAGCGTTTATTTCATAGTTTTGTGCCTATGTTATCCATTGCTGAGTCGATACAAGAGGCAGACACGAGAGACTCTCTCAATACTATACGAGCAAGAGTCGGATATATGTCAGAGCGAGAGCAAAAA
The DNA here is from genome assembly GCA_014377245.1 of Candidatus Altimarinota bacterium. Lineage (GTDB taxonomy): Bacteria > Patescibacteriota > Gracilibacteria > BD1-5 > UBA2023 > JABFSX01. Next base: position 7,992 of record JACMPX010000011.1, on the reverse strand, counting down.
GAACTCATAGGATATCTCCAGTCAACAGGAGCAAGTGATCTGGCCCGAGAACTATTCGGGATCAATACACTCGATATTGCCAGTTCTGTACGAGAGCTGCATATTCCTGAGAGGACTCAGGTATATATGGGCAATCAGAGGGATACTGGTGGAATCCAGATGGATACTCTCTCTCTATTAGAACTGCAGTTTCTTTTGCAGGGATTCTTCCAACACATGAACGAGCGAGACTATATCATCGATATGATGTTCTATCAGGATAGAGTAGTCACTCAGACTCATGGAGACATACTGGACTATATCAGCAAGGTAGAGGAACTATCCAGCTGAGTCTGATACCGTCAGAAAACAATACTCAGGGTTGTATGATCAGAGGATCCATCTACAGTGGATACACCTATAGCAGCCAATGATGATCACTATACTCCACTCGTCGATAGGATCGAGTATGTGGAGCCTGGATATTTTGACTATTTACACGAGACCTATGTAGCTCGTCTCCAGTATGTGGAGTCGCTATTTTGCGAGGTGATACGAGCGCTCGCCGATGAGCCACGCAATCATATCTGGGCACTCGATCCTGAGCATATAGATAGATATGTATCACCACTTATGCACGACAAGATAGCACTCATCCGATCGATCTGTGAGTTTCATCAGATGATCGATCCACAGTTTCCTATGCTCCATAGGCTTATACCATCGACTCTTGCCTCATGGATACTCATATATCGAGGTTTCTCAGCTCCTGTCGAGAGTGTGAGGCGGATCCTCGGAAAGGAGCAGGGATAGAGATAATTGCAATGTGCATTTTTTGCACATTTCATCTTTTTGCATATACTCTCCGCATCTAAATATACTTCCTATGTCACACCGCCCAGCACTCCCACCACATCTCTGACTCGATGAGGAACCAGTATTCTCTGAGGATATAGTGAGTCTCAGTAAGAGTCGTATCTGACCACAATGAAAGAGCAAATATGGCAAGGGCGGAGCTCGTCTATACAAAGCGAAGTGACGAGCAGGACGAGCCTAGAGAATCTGAGATATCATCTTGCAAAAAAATAGAGCCTGGCTATAATTCTCTCATCCTAACATATATACATATATGACAACTACCCATACTGATCCTGAAATTATCAAAGAGGAAGATGATGCAGAAACGAGCAAAATCCCACCAATAGCACAAAAAACATCCAAATTCGGTAATACTGGATTCGGTAATGGGAGCAAGTTCGGCAAGTGACCATCAGGAGGGTCTAATCCTCAACTCAAGCAGAGACCTGGACGAGCTGCGGCTCGAGGAAGATAGTATTTCTTATTTTAGTGTCTCTGACTTGGGAGTTCTCACTCGATAAATGAGATTCATGTAGAGGAGCTCTTTTAGTATTGGTCACATTTTTACCTTATGTTTTTTTCAGGCGAAATACTCAACCAACATAGGATCTAGTCGAGGGTCAAGGATCTCCCACTGATAGAGTACCCATACGATATTGCTATCGAGTTTACCAAAATATTTGTTGTACATTGTACTATGAGAAACCGATGATGAGAGTGCTGTCAAATCTGATCGCAGTGAATGTACTATCTTTTGACTCTCGATGCTCAATTTCAAGATGTTGGTGAGTGCTCAGTCATCTACATTAAGCAGTGGTACTATATATTTACGAGCATCCAATACCTTGATATACTCACTCTGAGTAATCTTGTATGGAGAATCCCTGAACCAACTGAATACTACATCTGATGGTGGTCAATAGAGAGTAGTAGCCTCTTTCAGTCTTTCTGATGTATTTTGTTTTGCAAAAATATCTAGACGTTCTCTGAGTTGACGCAATGATACGAGTGCGAATTGTGGATCAGTAGAATTGAGCGTGATAATATACTCATCGATATACTTGGCTACTTGACTATACGTATCTGCTCTCAGGAGAGCAATTGCTTGAGTCAACTGCCTTGCAAGTATGAGAGTATGTTCCACTGATCAAGTTCTCGGTTGCCGTACAATATCATCTTTGGATGCTACCTTCAGTGTGGGCTCAATAATATGGTCAGTAGTTGGTGATACCAATACCTCAATAGTTTCTGAAAGAGGTGGAGGTAGTACAATTCCATTTCATACGAATTGGTGAGTCTTTCATCCTGTATTTGTAACTAGCCGAGCAATAAGTTCTCATCCAGATCCAAGAATACGATCGAGTCATGATAATACTGAGATTGCCATAGAGTGAATATTAATATAAATCATTATAGACAAAATATATCATTGTCAAATTTACTCTACAAAATTATAATGTATAACACTCTTTTTGTTAGATTTTTCACTTTTTATTATAAGAAAATGATATCCTCGATATACTCAATCACAATGATATCTTCTCATATAGTTCCATACACTCTCATCCGTACCAACCGTCGGAGTCTATCTATCCAGATCAGCTCTGATTGAGTCCTGATAGCACGAGCTCCAATATATATGCGCATATGATCTATCGAGGATTTTATCATAGCCAAAAAAGACTGGATACAAAAGCACCAAAATAAAAGAGTAAACAAGATAGAGAAACCTGTAATGAGTCAAGCAGAAATAGTAATTGCGAAAAAGAAACTCATTGACTATCTCATACTACGTATTGCTACACTCTGCTTATGAAAAAATCTCCCAAAAATAACGAGCATAAAAGTCACCAAATCAGAGAAACGATGGGGATCATGTAGTATGAGGAACTGACTCTGTTTCTCATATCGGCTCGCCGAGTATATAGCTACACCATTTCTCGATGCGATCATCATCCATGAGCTCGCACATCTGAGAGAGAAACATCACCAGAGATCGTTCTGGGATCAAGTCTACTCTATGATGCCAGAGTATGAGAGTGTGATAAAGAATAGGGGCGATATATAGTAAATTCATTGACTTCTTCATATATTCGGTATTATACTCTATATAATCTATATTTGTCTTTATGATATTAGCTACTATGTCTCATTGAGATAAACCAGATACTTCATCACGAAGATGATTTTTGTTGGCGATAACTTCTATAGTTGCCTCTGGCTGTACCACTATCGTCAATACCCATGAAACAATAGATGAGATCCGTGTAAAAATACGAAGTGATCTACTGAAATGTATAGTTATTCTCAATAGTGGAGAACCAAAAAAGATGCATCCCAAGATGGATATAGAGTGACCTAATAAAAATGGTAATTTTATTTTTAGTTTTCCAGATCTCAAACATATAACAGAGGATGTTGTGGAGGTGAATCCACTCGGTGTACTCGTCACGAAAGAGATAAAAATAAACATAGAGAACATGATATTCGCAATATTTGCTCGTCAGAAACACGGTATAGAAAGTGGAGATATATATACAATACGTAGAATTGGTGATACAATATCTATAGATAAAATATAAAAAAAACTCTCAAATTTGAGAGTTTTTTATATCAACTATTTTGCACTCGCCATCACAGTATCGACTATATTAGTTATTTTCACATTTCCTGTGGTGTCATTGTTGCGGATATAGAGAACTCCAGCATCTAACTGGACTGATTGAGATGATGGTGGATTTGCTGGTATTTTACTGTAGAGCCATATTTGAACTGGTGCAGTGGCAAATTCTAGTACTCCACTTGCTGTTGTTGCTATGACTACACTATGTACTGCTCCATCTCGAGCCCCGAGACCTGCATAGTGGGAGTAGCGAGGCATAGCAAATCAGTATCCGAGACGAGAATTGGCATAGAGGAGGTATGATCCGGTATCATATACAGTACCAGTGCTCGTACTACTACACTCGCCCATAGAAGCTATATCTATATCTCCGGCCATACAAGTATTACTATAGGTCCTACCATCTGCACCACACACTGGAGCATATTCAAGTGTACAGGCACGAGCTCCAGTATTTGTGTTCGGTGGAGTCGCAATAGTACCACTTTTATCATTCTGACATACTCACTCATTTTCAACAATTACACCTTGAGCATTAGCGAAACAGGCATTGGAGTAGGTTTTGTTATCTGTACCACAGACTGGCTTATAGTCGAGGATACAGCTGATGGCTCCAGTTGCCATTGATCCAGTTTTATCGAGTGATATCGGTATGATCACTGTACCTGAGATGGTGGGCGTGATTGAGGTCGTTATAGGAGTTTTGTTAGTCAAGAATCCCTGAAAACCAAATATATAGAGTGCAAGAGCGAATACTATAGAACACGCAAGAATAGTGGTTAGGACTGCATTGAATATTTGAGAGTTTAATTTTTTCATAATTCAAATGGAGTGAGAGAATAAATGTAGAAAAGCGGAATTTTAATTCACAAGCGGAATGTAGATATAAGAGATCAAAGAACTCATAATCTTAAAATAATGAGTACATTTCCATTGTCGACGAAATAGGAGAAAATGCAAGTAAAAATCTATCCTCTCCACACTATCTCGCCTCTTCCCTGTTGCCTGAGATACATATTCGTCCGTGAGAATGGTCGAGAACCAAAAAATCCACGATATGCAGAAAATGGACTCGGATGTGGACTAGTGATGATATGATGCTTGTTCGAATCAATAAGGAATTGTTTGTTAATAGCCGAGTTCCCCCAGAGGATGAATACTATTCCATCTCGTTTTGCAGACAGAGCAATGATCATAGCATCTGTGAAGTTTTCCCATCATTGTCACTGATGACTAGCTGACTCTCATTGCCTCACAGTCAATACAGTGTTGAGAAGAAGGACTCATTGCTCAGTCCAGTCAGTGAGATCTGTAAGAGTTCTCTGGACTCAGATATCTGAGTCCAATTCTTTGAATATATTTCTGAGACTTGGTTGTGATTTGCTACCTTCTGGAATAGAGAATGCAAGACCCATAGCAGCACCAGCCGTATGATATGGATCTTGCCCGAGGATCACAACACGTACATCGTCGAAAGGGGTCAGCTCAAGAGCTTTGAAAATACTTGTTTCTTGCGGAAAGCAAATCTGTTGCGAATATTCGCTTTCTATGAAATTAGTGAGTACTCCCCAGTAAGATTTTTGAAATTCTCAGGTAAGAGCGATTCACCAAGATGATGGAAGAGATGGGAACATAGCATGAGTATAGAAAAAAAAACTAAAAAATCAAAAAAATCTCCTGAGTACTCGAGGAAATTTTGAGATCAGCTTATTTATCTATTGAATCTGGTAATTGAATCAGCTCGAATGCATCGACTCAATAGATTTGTACCATTTCTTCTTTGCCTCTGAGTAGTGAATCTCCGAGATCATGGAATGAAAAAAGCTCAGAGTATATGATCGCATCATGGTATCTCGAGAGATGATGATATGATATGGACTCGTGTGTATGAGTCACTCGATGCGAGAGGCAGTATTGACAAAATCACCTATCAGTGTAGCGTCCAATTATCAATATCTGGAACTTGCTGATGAATTCTTGTATCTCGATTGCCGCATGGATCACATCATCCGTATATTCATTAAAATAGAGAGAGGAAATCAGCATTCTCAGTGAATTCCTCATTATATGGCATCCTATCAGGATTCTTTTTGTCTCGAATAAATGTTTTAAAATATTGGAATAATTCACTAAGTTCAGTCCAATAGCGAGCATTGATAGAAATATAAGTGGCGAGCATAGTGAAACTGAGTATAATAATGATTATTAGAAACACAAAAAAAACCACATCTGACCATGTGGAATTTTTATTTTACAAAGCTATTTGTACCAAAACTAAACCATACTCGTACTCGATGTCGTGATCTCGAGCTCAGACTGATACTCATCCTGGAACTCTCCATCTCGCTCGTGAGCGAAGTACTCTCCAACATCACGATTGTTGTCGAAATACTGGAGTGTAGGGATGAGACGACCGATGATGACGTTCTCCTTGAGACCATCGAGATGATCTACTTTGCGTGAGCAAGAGGCATCTACGAGGACACGAACTGTCTCCTGAAACGATGCAGCAGACAACCAGCTCTCTGTGAAGAGTGAGATCTTTGTGAGACCGAGAAGGAGATCGACACCGAGTGCCTCGATACCTCCTGATTTCACGATTTCTTTGTTCTCTTTACGGAATCTGATCACATCAACGATGTCACCAGGGAAAAATGTAGAGTCTCAAGCATTAGTAATACGGATCTTTGAAAACATCTGACGAGCGATGAGCTCGATATGCTTGGCATTGACCGTCTGACCCTGGGACGAGTAGATCTCCTTAATGTCGTTGACGATATACATCTCTGTAGCGATCATACCAGCTGTATCCATGAGGGATTGGAGATTGATATGTCACTCTGTGAGTTTGCTACCGATCTTGACACTATCTCCCTCGCGGACGAGAATATTACGTCCTGCTGGCACCTCAAATATGACTCGCTCAGCAACGAGATCTTCGATCGTGATGATATCATCCGTGAGCTTGATAACCCGACCCGCGTGAGTTGCTTGGACTTTTTGCTTACTTTCTTTTGATTTTGCTATTATCTGTTTTGCCTCGACGGTATCTCATTTTGCTATAGTCGGTTTCATGGTATCTTCGAGTGTATAGTATTCTCGAGTCTTCTGTTCGAATGCCTCAACCGTGACGGTTGTGATGTTTCCTTCTGACTCAACTGAGATGACCTGAGCGTCGAATGGAGCAATTTCTGCAAGGTACTTAGGATTGCGAGCCTCGAAGAGCTCCTCAACACGAGAGAGACCTGCGGTGATATCGACTCCTGCCGATGCCACTCAACCCGAGTGGAATGTTCTCATCGTCAGCTGTGTACCAGGCTCACCGATTGACTGAGCGGCGATGATACCTACTGGAGTACCGATAGTGACCAGATTCGACGTAGCGAGATCGAGTCCATAACACTTCTGACATACTCATTCTTCTGTCTCACAAGTGAGGATAGATCTGACGGATACTGATGTAGCCCCAGCATCTAGGATCTCCTTGAGGACAGCCTTATTGATGAGAGTTCCTCACTTCACTATCACCTTACCATTAGAATCGAGGACATCCTTAGCCGTGAACTTACCGAATATTTTGTTCTCGAATGTATCACCAAATAGCGTCTTCTCACTCTTGGTATCGAACGTCTCGAAGTGAATAGTTCCACAGTCGTACTCACGAGAGAGCACGTTCTGTGCTGCATCGACAAGTCGACGAGTGAGATATCCTGATTGAGCAGTTTTTAGAGCCGTATCCGCCTTTCCTTTTCGTCCACCATGAGTCGCGATGAAGTATTCAAGAGTTGTGAATCCTTCCTTAAGGTTGGATTTGATCGGGAGCTCGATCGTCTTACCAGTAGGAGAGACAACGAGACCCTTCATGCCACAGAGCTGTGTGACATTTCCCCAATTTCCTCGAGCCCCTGAGTCGATGAGATTGTAGATTGGATTTTTAGGATCAAAGTTTCGCTTCATTTCTTTTTCGATCTTTGATTTTACATTCGACCAGACCTGGAGTGACTGGAGATATCTCTCATTGTCAGTCACGAGACCATGCCAATGTGCTTTTTGGATTTCTTTGATTTTCTCTTCACCTTCTCAGACGTAGACGTATTTCTCTTCTGGGATGATCATATCAAATGCTGATACCGTAAGTCCAGAGATAGTTGCGTACTTGAATCCTAGATTCTTGATTGCATCAGCGAGATAAGCAGTCGCCTCTCCACCGAGCATATCGAATGATCTTGCTAGGATTTTTTTCGCTGCATTTTTCCCGACTGTTTCATTCACAAATCTAAGTGAATCTGGGAGGATCTCATTGAAAAGAAATCGTCCATACGTCGTATCGATAAGCTGCCCCTCGACTCGGATTTTTACTGGAGTATGGAGCGTGATGACCTCATTCTCATATGCCGCAAGTGCATCATCACCAGAGGCAAATGCAAGATTAGATACTCAGGTATCGATCTTCGTCAGATAATAACATCCGAGAATCATATCCTGTGAAGGCGCTACGATCGGCTCACCATTCGATGGATTGAGCATATTCT
>JACMPX010000010.1 GCA_014377245.1 Candidatus Altimarinota bacterium | reverse complement strand
GAAGGCAACCTTAGTTACTATATTCGGAACTGCTATATTCTGGGGAGCTCTGAGTATATATTGGATGTTTTTTCTCACTTTTATTCTCCTCTCCTGGATCAATGACGAGCTGGATCTCTTCATCATAACAGACCAACGGATTATCGGAATCGAGCAAGTGTCATCGCTCTCGAGACGAGTGAGTGAGTGTGGTCTCGATCGTGTACAAGAGGTCAATGCTGAAGTAACATGAATATTTCAGACAGTCCTCCACTATGGTCATGTACATATACATACAGCGAGCGAGAACTCTGATATGATAGTGAGTTATGCTCCGAATCCAGTGGAAAACGGTAACCGTATCAATACGATCATCAGTGAATATCGCTCTCACCGCATACTGACAAGAACTCAACCAGTATAAAAACTTGTCTTTTCTTACTTTTTCATATAATGAGAACTATTCTCATTATTTTTTATCCTAACTTCTATGTCACAACTATTCGATACAATCATTATCGGTGCAGGGTCTGCATGACTCCCAGCTGGTATGTATGCTAGCCGCTACAAACTCTCCAATATTATCATAGGTGAGCTCCCTGGAGGAGCCCTCGCCACCAGTCACTGTGTCGAAAATTGGCCAGGAGTACTCTCTGAAACTGGTAAAACTATCATGGATGACTTCGCAAAACATGCCATCGCAGCAGGATCAACCATCCTCCAGGAGCGTGTTGAATCAGTGGCAAAAGATGGCGAATATGAATTCACTGTCAAAACCACTACAGGAAAAGAATACCAAGCCAAAACCATCATCCTAGCTACGGGTAATAAATATAAAAAACTCGGAGTCCCTGGCGAAGCAGAGCTCATCGGACAAGGGGTATCCTATTGTGCTACTTGTGATGGTAATTTTTTCTGAGGACTCAAGGTAGCGGTCGTCGGTGGTGGTAACACGGCGATCACTGAGGCACTCTACCTCGCTGAGATCTGTAGTGAGGTACATATACTGATACGAACAGACAAAATCAGAGCTGAGGACATCTGGGTGGACAAGGCAAAAAAACACTCGAATATCATATTTCATTATTTCACTGAAGTAGCAGAAATCCAATGAGGGATGATGGGAATGACTGGGATACTCTGCAAGGATGGTTCGACTCTTGCACTGGATGGGATATTTATCGCGGTGGGCAATGAGCCTTTCACTGGACTCGTGGATCATCTCTCACCTGAGAAGGATTCAGAGGGATGCCTCGTGGTCGATAAGCGTCAAGAGACAACAGTGCGTTGACTCTATGCAGCAGGAGATGTGACGACCAATAGTAACAAGTTCCGTCAAACAATCATGAGTTCGGCTGAGGGCTGTCTCTCTGCCAACTCGGTACATGAGGATATATTGAGAATAGGGGAGTAGTCCATTAGCCCTTTATTTTTATTTTGAATTGTAGTAGTTTTCTCGGAAGAATATCATCCAAATTTTGAATATCTTCATCTGATAGTTCAATCAATGCAAGTTCATTTTTATTATAAATTTCTTGTTTTTGTTTTTTTCTAGCAAGATACTTTTCATCATTTTCAAGTCCCCAATACTCAATATATACTGACTGCGGAACACCATCTCAAGAAGGAATATAGAAATCTGAATATACATCTTCTTCTACTGGAAGTTTTCTTTCATAGGCATGAACAATTCTATAGTGATAGAGTAAATTATCAATTATTACTTCTGCCTTTGAACGAACATAGTGTCAATCTAATGTTCTTAATTTTGCCTCAAACTTTTCACGGAAACCATTATTGGGAGTTGTTACTATTTCCTGGGAATTATATATTTCAAATCATGTTACATTTAATTCATGATTAAAAACCTCAACTAATCGTGAGTATGTGAGAATACTTTCTGGCCAAAGAATATAATGGGCTCATGAAATATTATGAGTATGATCAATTCAGCCTAGTGATTTGCCGAGTTTTGTAATCCTCCACCCAGCAACATCTTTTTCAGCAAGTCCTAATTCAGAGAGAATAAGATTTAGTCTTTGTGAGGAAGCTTTAAAGTATTCACCTATAGATGTTGCATTAAGAAATTTTTTGGAGAAATTTATCTTTTTAGTATCTTTCTCAATCTTTAGATCTTTAGGCCACACTATATATTTTCCATATTTTTCACTTTTTTGTATTTCACCTCATACTCTCTTTCAGAAATCTGTAAGGTGCCATCATTCATTATTTCTAACTATAAAACCAGATTCTTGTAATTCTTCAAAGATTTTTGCAGGAATAATTTTTCTTTCTTTTGCAAGAGATGAAGTAGATATTTTTAACATATTTATTATTTATTTATATGAGCCTATCATAGTTTAGCTATTTTTGCAAATTCACTACTTCTCTCCTGCCAATTTCATCTCATGTGTCTCTTGTTGTCTCTTGAGGTTAGAGACATCTATCAATGGTAGGAGATTCTCTGGAGTAATACCATTTTTGACTAGGAATTATCAGACTCATTAATTATTAATTACCACATCCATTAAAAAGTCTCATAAAAATCATTCACTTAACCTCTATAAGATGATTATTTTTCTATTTTAAACCAGCACTCTACTTCCGTCTTTTCTCTATGTATTTTTTGAGTGCTTGAGCCGTATAGCTATGCTCTACCTTGAGAATCTTGTCACGAGGGCCTGCGAATACTAGATTCCCTCACTTATCGCCACCCTCAGGCCCAATGTCGATGATGGCGTCAGCATTGGCGATGATGTCAAGATTGTGTTCGATGACGAGTACTGAGTTACCCTTCTCCACTAGTTTATCGAGTATATCGAGCAGCTTCTGAACATCAGAGAAGTGTAGACCGGTTGTCGGCTCATCGAGGATATAGAGCGTCTGTCCAGTTGACCGCTTGGCGAGGTCAAATGCGAGCTTGATACGCTGAGACTCTCCACCTGAGAGTGTCGGTGCAGATTGCCCGAGGGTAATATAGCCGAGACCAACATCGATAAGGACATCAAGGACTCTCTTAATCCGTGGGAAGCTGACGAAGAATATACTAGCATCCTCGATAGTCATATCAAGAACTTCAGAGATATTTTTTCACTTGAACTGTACCTGGAGGGTCTCGTTATTGTATCGGGTACCACTACATGACTCGCACTCTACATAGACGTCAGGCAGAAAGTGCATCTCTATCTTCTTAGTTCCGCTTCCCTCACAGATCTCACAACGACCTCATTTCGTATTGAATGAGAATCTACCAGGCCCAAATCCTCGCTTCTGAGCATCAAGCGATGCAGCATATACCTCACGGACATGTGTAAAGAGTCCTGTATAGGTGGCGATATTGGAATGTGGGGTTTTACCAATAGGAGACTGATCGATGATGATCGTCTTATCGATGTTCGCCACTCCTTCGACACGATTGTGGCGACCAATCTGACGAGCACTAGGATAGAAGTGATTCATCAAATAATTGGACAGGATATCGATGATGAGTGACGACTTACCAGATCCTGATACGCCCGTGACGACCGTCATACATTCGAGTGGGATTCTCACATTGATATTTTTGAGATTATTCTCGACCGCTCCATATATCTCTATGAATTTTTTTGGTGATTTAGTCACTGGGTTGCGTCTCACGACATTTTTTCGGAGCGAGAGATAGTCAGCAGTCTGTGTATCTGAGGCAAGGAGATCATCATACTTTCCTGAAAATAGTACCTCGCCACCATGGACACCCGCACCTGGCCCTATATCGATTATGTAGTCACTCTCTCGCATGATATCCTCATCATGTTCTACTACGACGACAGTGTTGCCGATGTTCGCTAACCGTTTCAGATTAGCGATCAACATATCATTATCACGAGGATGGAGGCCAATCGATGGCTCATCGAGGACATAGATAATACCCTCGAGCCTTGTACCAATCTGGGTAGCGAGTCGTATTCGCTGAGACTCTCCACCAGAGAGCGTACCTGCCCGACGTGCAAGAGTCATATACTCGAGTCCAACACCCGATAGGAATTCGAGACGCTCTGTGATGTTTTTGAGTATTGGTTTTGCAATATGCTCCTCTGATTTAGTGAGTGAGAGTGAGGAGAAAAATACAAGCGAATCCTCGACACTATTCATCGACAATTCTCCAATATTTTTATCATTTATCCTGATACTGAGATAAGGTCGCTGGAGTCTATACCCCTCACATGATCGACATATCTGCTCAGTGGCGAAATTGGCAATTCGCTTGAAATTGGCATCATGTTGACTATCTGCTTCACTGTGTCGACGCTCGAGATTGGGAATAAGTCATTCAAATCTCGACTTGTGGATTTTACCATCCTGATGTTTACCAAGATACGCGAGCTCAAAAGATCCAGATACTCCATAGAGAATTTTTTGGCGATCTCGAAGCTTCATGAGTGACCATGAGGTATTTATCGGGATATCTTCTTTGGTGCAGACGGCTTCGAGGAGAAGAGTATAGAATGGATGTTCTTGCCAGGGGAGAAGAGCTCATTCGGCTATCGTGAGTTCACTTTTGACGATATCAGCCTCAAGAAATGTGGTCGATGAGCCAAGTCAATGACAACTCGTACAGGCACCACGATGCGAGTTGAATGAAAAATTCGAAATAGAAAGATTATCAATCTGATAATCACAGATAGGACAACTCGCATGAAGAGAAAAGTGATGATATATATCTCATTTGGATATAGAGACTCGCCCTCCTCACTTTTCGAGTGCGATACGTAGTGAGTCGACGAGACGTGTATCGAAGTTCTCATCTGTTTTGCGGATGAGGCGATCAACCACAACATATACCGTATGATCTGCGTCTATGGTTATATCAAGAGGATCTGCCACAGAATAGGTGGTCTCTCCGATCTGGAATCTGACAAATCCCATATCCGTGACTCGTTTCGCCAATTGTTCACCAGTTATATCTTCTCCATCTCGTGGCATCGGCATGAGAATATGGAAACGATCTCCTTCGCCAAACTTGGACACATATTCTACAATATTTTTGAGGCTGTCTTTTTTAAGTGGGATATCTCCATGGTTAATACAGTATGGTGTCCCTATGCTTGTGAAGAGAAGTCTATAGAAGTCGTATATCTCCGTGATAGTACCTACGGTCGATCGTGGATTATTCGACACGGTTTTCTGATGGATGGCGATCGTAGGCGAGAGTCACCTTATCTCTCGAACATGAGTCGCCTCAGAGATATCAGAGATGATTGTACGAGCATAAGTCGAGAGTGACTCAAGATAGCGTCGTTGTCCTTCAGCATAGAGCGTATCGAATGCGAGAGATGACTTACCAGAACCTGATACACCAGTGATAACCGTGAGTGTATTTTTCGGTATTGATACAGAGATATTTTTGAGATTGTGGGTCTCGGCTCCGATGATCTCGATGGTTTCTGACATAGGGAAAAATGGGTAACGATACAATCAATTTATTGTACTCAATAGACACAGAAAAGCAAAAAAATGAGGCTCATTTACTGATTTGAGGCAACAAAGACTCCATACACTCTCTCTACTCCTGCATCTTTCAGTATTTTGGCACAGGCATTTGCCGTCGATCATGTCGATATGATATCATCAATGAGTATCACAGTTTTTGGGAGTACTACTCCTGATTTCAGAGTAAAGGCGTGTTCCCTATTCTTGATACGTTTTATTTTTGTGAGTTTCGATTGTCTACGACTCCAAGACGCTCATATGGGTTTTATTTTGTCCACTCCGAGTCTCCGAGAGAGTCATGAAGTGAGGAGATCGATATGGTTAAATCATCGTATCATATATCGACTCCAATGCATCGGTACACTCACAAGAACAACACCATCGTAAGACAAGAGATCATATTTTTCGACTATTCTCGCCAGTAGATCGACATATTCTCACACATGTTGGCGATCTGACCGATACTTGTAGGCCTCGATAGTATAGGATATATCCTTGTAGTGAGCTGCTACATATACCCCATCGAGTTCTGAATGAGCTATTTCCATATTATAGTGCTCTGTGAGATCTTGTGGATAATATATATTCCTTGTTTCGCCATACTTCGACATGTCGAAGAATATACTCATGATGACATGGGCTATTTTTTTGATCATGGAATTATTTTGAATAATGGAGAATTTTTTCGATTATTTCTGTAGTATTGACTGATAGTCACTCTTTTTGGAGGATTTTTTCGAGATAAGGGCGCATAGTATCCTGACTCAATAGATTTAATTTTGGATATATCTTGAATGCTCCAGCCATCCGAGCTGCGGTGTGTGGATTGATTGAATCAATATTAATAATAAATTCAGTGATAAGTGCGTATCCAGTTCAGTCTTTTTTGTGGAAAAATTCGAGATTTCTCGTGAATGCTCCAAAGAGTGCTTTTGCATGATTCGGGAGGTTTTTTTGATAAAATATCTCATTCTGCGTATTTCATACATTTATAACTACACTCTCATGTTGTGAGCCACCAACGATAGAGAAATATTTCATAATAACTAATGGGTTGTCTTGGTAAGTATCAATGAACTGTTGTATGTAGGTATGTCTGTTTCCAATTGAGATACTATCAAGAAGGGAAAGAGCGGAGAGTCTCAGTGTCATTGTCTGAGACAACTTATACTGAGTCTCTGCAATATGAGTGATATTGTCAATATTATGAGAATACGAGAGTAGAGCCAAGAGGCTTCCCATATAGGCACGAGTACCGATCTCTTGCGGAGAAATACCCTCGATAGCTGGTAGACTCACTCGAAGTCTCTCGTAGAGAGTGATGATATCTTGCTCATATCGATCAAGTAGAGCACTGAGCAGAGTATCTCTGGCATTCGCTAGAACATCATAGT
>JACMPX010000009.1 GCA_014377245.1 Candidatus Altimarinota bacterium | reverse complement strand
TTGCATTCTATGTGCTAGGATCCAACTTCTCTGATACCAATATAAAAGAACAAAAAATGAATATCTGGAATACCTATCCAGAATTAGTAACAATTAGAAGAGAAATGAGGAATGTACTTGCAAGTGAAATAATTCGAGCAAGAGAGAAACGCTAGTTTTTGTATTTATCATATATTCGGTTTCATAAAGCGGAAAATTCATAATGAAAAAGTACTTCTACTATAATTTTTTAGAAAAATATCACATTTATGATGAAAACTAACCTCTTACCTCACATCCTCGCCAACACTGCTGTGGCAGGATTTACCAGTATCTTGCTCGGTTCGCGATCAAATTTATAATCCCTAGCTATAGAGATCTCTCTGCGAAATATAACGAATAGTTATAATCTTAATCTATCGTTAATCTCATTTGAGTATAATGTTTATGTGCTACTATTAGTCACTTTAGCTTTTAACTTTTCTTTTATGAAAAAACAGCAAATCATTGTACCGATCATATTACTTGCGACAGTCACTCTTCTGGCAAGCTGTGGAAGTAACGTATCCGAGAAAGTAGAAACAAAAACAAATATGCCAGTTACTACAAATACACCAGGCTCTATGATGCCAAAAGATGACTCTATGATGAAAGATGAAGGTGTCATGGTAGGTGGTGCTATGATGGTCAAGAGTCGAGATATCGTAGATAATGCGGTACTCGCGAGCAATGTGACAACTCTCGTTGCTGCAGTTAAGGCTGCAGGACTCGTCGAAACATTGAAGTCTCCAGGACCATTCACAGTATTTGCTCCGACAAATGCTGCATTCGCGAAGTTACCTGCAGGTACTGTAGATACCCTCGTGAAGCCTGAGAATAAGTGAGCTCTCACAGATATCCTTACTTATCACGTAGTCGCTGGACGATATACTGCTGCTGATCTCAAGGATGGACTCACACTCACGACTGTAGAAGGTAAGAAACTATTATTCAAAATAATGAATGGTAAACTCATGATCAATGGATCTGCCATGGTAGAAACCGCTGATGTGATCTCATCGAATGGAATCACTCATGTTATCGACACAGTACTCATACCTGCTAAATAATAATATGAAAAAAGAAAAAATCCCTCCCGAATTTTCGGGAGGGATTTTTTTATGGTTTATTAACGAGCTTTCGATAATATAGGTCTAATAAAGAACGCCAATATAATGTAGGCTATGAACATAACTATACTCACGATGGCAAGTGATGAAATCTGAAATGAGAGAAAAGTACTCAATCTAATAGAATAGATCCATAGTGTTGTCCCTATAAGCAGAGAAAGTATAGCTGATACGGATAATATAGTATAGCGTGTCATCTGAAATGAAGATCTGATAGAGTCATCTGTTGAGCCAAAAAGTCGATAGAGTCTGACTTTGCTAGATTCAGTGACTCTGAGTCGTGCAAAGAGTGAGAGAATAGCAAGGAGAGCAAATGTACTCACAGCAATAAAAAATAGCGATATCACTGAAAGTATCTTGTACGAAATATCTCGTACAATCGTGAGGATATTTTCGATATCGATAAACGTCACATGGGGGCCAGTTTTCTCGAGTATAGATTTTTTCCAAGATTCAGTATCAGGTGTATATGTAGAGACAAAATATGTCTGAGGAGCAGTTTTGAATGCTGTCTTCTGGAATGAAAAATAGAAAAAAGGACGAAATCCCTCACGAACTGATTTGCGAATATTCGCAATACGTAAATTGAACTTTTTTCCAGAGAGTCAGAACTCGATTGTATCTCCGATATCTACTCAGAGCTGCCGTGAGAACTCATCATCCATAGACAGCTCATCTGCAGCGAGATCTGAGTGTCATCTGAGCATCGGGAATGTCAGCGTATTGGTCGTGATGTTGAACTCTCGGGTAAACTCTCTACCAGGGTTCTTGACTCCGAGATGTTCCTCGAGTGTACGACCATTGACACGAGAGATACGAGATCTGATCACACTATAGATCTCAGCTCCACTGAGTACTGGAGTCAGATTCGCTAGATCTGAGTCGAGTATGTTGATAGCATATATATTGGCCGTATCTCGAGTATCGACCATCAGTCGCTCTCGGAATGCGAATGAAAAAAGGAGGAAAAAAACCAAAAAACTCGAAATGGATATAAGTGATAGTGTGATCGGTACAGTCGGTGTCAGTGGTCGCACGAGTGCCCTCACTCCGTCGAATAATGAGAAGTATCTCTCTCGTAATCTCAGGCTCAGTCTGTATATGAGACTATATAAATACATCAACAGAGTTCATACAATCAGGAATCATGCGAGACCTGCGAGTGCAACGAGGGAACTCCAGACAAATTCTGAGAAAATGATATATATAATTCCCCATATTCATAGGAATATAATTACTCCATCAATGGATATATATTTCGATACTATTTCAGATATTCGCTTCGGGATTTTCTCGGAGAAAGTTGATCCGATACCTAGCCTCTCGATCCAGAGTGGAGCAAATGCTGTGAATATGAGAAGTGTGATGATCTCAGCGGTGAAGGTTATAGGTGAGAAGAGAAATACAAAGTCACTCGCTGCAGGAATTGACTCTAGCAATAAAATAATGCCATACGAGAGTAGTATGGAGAATACAAAAGCAAGTGGGATGATCAATCAGTAGAGGAGGGCAAATATGATAGCTTGTCTCTGTCGAGCAAATCCGAGTATCTCGACGATACGGAGCGTATTCGAGAGATCTGCAAAGAGGCTCTCATGAGCAGATCTGAGAATTATCCCTGCGAATATAGTAGCAACGACGAGAATGAGGAGGATATAGTTCGAGAGCTCTCTCGTCACGTCGAATGTCTCTACCGAGCGTTCAATATTGCTGCGAATCTGGAACTGAGACAATTCTGGAATATTTTTGAGTATTGTCATTGCTCGTTCAATATCTGAGTCACTAGAGAGTGATAAGAGGAGATCCTGATCCAGACGAGATCCTGAGGAGATGAGCATAGAACCAGAGAGTAGTGATCTCGGGAGAATGATAAGATTGTTCTCTTGGCCAAAAGAAAACCCGAGATCGCTCGACTCTATTATCTTACCCGAAATAGGAATACGGATTGTATCGAGTGTGATAGCATTTCCAGAGGAGAATCGGTCGATAAGCTCACTCGTTGCTGCCGTGTATCAGCCTGAGAAAGATACTCCAGATAGTGACTCCATCTTGAGAATTCACTTCTGTGGATAGGTACCCATGTAAGCTACTACTTTCACGAGTCATGTCTTACCCTTTCGGTCGATGAGCGTTGTCGAGAACTCAGTCCGCTCTGCATAGGAATACTGGGAACCAGTCAGATATCGGGCCACACTATCGATAATCGGAGTCGCTACATATGAGCGAGGTGAGATACGGATATCCGCACCAAAAATCGGTTGCGTCTGTCTCGCGACGAGTCGTTCTATATTCTCAGTCAACTCTCGCATCACGAGAAATCCTGTACTCGAGAGGAGGATCACGAGAAATAGTGTCAGCACTGAGCGAATATTGCGGATGAAGATGAGACGAAATATAGTATACATAGATTATATCAGTGCTAGTTGCCCACCATGGAGTCTATATATCAGATCTGCCCTATTCGCGATATCTCTGTCATGTGTTATCATCACGATCGTATTACCTGTCTCACGGTGGAGCGTATCGATGAGATCCATGATACGATTCGCATTGCCCTCATCGAGATTACCCGTCGGTTCATCAGCGAGGAGATACTCTACATCGGCGACAAATGCCCGAGCAATAGCCACACGTTGTTGCTCTCCACCAGAGAGTTCTGTTGGATATCGATCTCCCTTTCCTGCGAGTCACACCTTCTCGAGGATTGCACTCGTCTCATATCTGCGAGGTGCATGAGAGATGTCGAGTATGAGATCGATATTCTCATTCACAGTCAGATTGGGGATGAGCTCGAACGCCTGGAAGATGAACGCGATATGTTGCCCTCGATATCTGATCATCTCATCAGTACTCAGTTGCGTGATATTTGTACCCGAGAGCTCTATACTACCATTATCAGGAGTGATGATCCCAGCTATCAGAGATAAGATTGATGACTTACCGGCACCACTTGCACCCATAAGTGAGACGTATTTCCCAGTCTCAATTTGCCAATGGAGATCTGTAAAAAGTACAACAGTTTCATTTTTACTGGTATAGGATTTTGAGATGTTTTGAAGTGAGATCATATGATGTAATATTGAAGTAATATTGTATTGATTTATAGTAGAATGCAATCATGACTCTTAAAGGAATATGCACAACATCATCCCATAGAGAATAGGTACATGTAATATATATATCAAGAGTGAGTGTCTCCCAACATATGAGAGTGGTCCAAGAATAGGATAGGATCACGTGAATAGAGTGTCAAAATATCCCCTCCGAATCAGCCAAGATGCGGCCCCATATCCAATAAGATAGTATCCAACCCACGGAAATAATGGGTAATAATCAGCTCCATAGTAGACTGGTGGAGTCAGTCCAAATGGTATAAGTAGGTTCGTATTTACATCCAGTCTGTTGAGAAAGTATCCGAGTACGAGCACAATTATACCGATGAAAATATTGGAGAGTCCGAATCGTATAAAAAATGGTGAAATAAGGCTCAATAGTGCAAAAAAATGAATGATCCCCCAAGATATTCTCTGATCGTAAAAAAATAAATAGGTAATAATCGAAATAGAAATTGCAATAGCAATCAAAATAAAACACTTCTTGAGAGCATTGTGAATAATACGGTCCGTATTCTTGTCCTGCACTGAGAGAAAAAATGAAATCCCAGAAATAAAAATAAATGTAATAGCAACACTTTTACCAAGAATATACCAAAATAGAGAAGAAAAATGAAGTGTCTGAATATAGAACACCTCCTCGAGTATATAATTCGCATGGAAGAGAATCATTCCCAAGAGAGCAAGTCCACGGAGTATATCGAGTGATTGATATCGCATATATAGATAGAGAGATTACTTTTTTATCAGATTTTCTCTCTCGAGTATTTGTATCAGGTTTGTTACAATGATCGTATACCCTGCTTTATTTGGATGGATACGATCATCTTGATTGAGTGTTCATTTTAGGGCGACTCACTCGAGGAAAAATGGGAAGAATGGCAATCCATACTCTTTTGCGAGTCTAGGAAAGAGGCTATCATACTGTCTCCGATATTGAGCTCCGAGATTGTATGGTGCTACCATACCTGCGAAGAGAATTGGTATTTTTTTATTCTGGATTTTCTCGATGATCGCTCGGATATTGGTCTCGATATCTGCGACTGATTTGCCCTGGAACGCATCATTGGCTCCGATACAGAGGATAATGAGAGATGGTGAATCTCACTCCAGCACCCAGTCGAGTCGAGAGAGGAGTCCTGCGGTCGTATCGCCAGAGATACCTGCGTTTTCTACGCGATATATGTATCCGAGAAATCCTAGTCGACTCTGAAGTTGGCTCGGATAGCTCTCTCATTCCGGGAGTCAGAGTCATATCGTGAGTGAGTCGCCCAGAGCGAGGATAACTTTCTCAGTTTTATCAGTTACTACAGGGATATCGACAACTCCCTGAGAACAGGAGATGAGCAGAATCGGTAAGAGAATGAGGAAGATATATTTCATAGGAAAATTATATACAAAAATCCACCTGGAACAAGGTGGGTTTTTATATATAGTCTATTTCTTCTCTAGATGGCTTCTCTGAACCGGGAATGCCATAGTAATTCGTATTTCTTATAATATTTCTCAGCAATTTTTGATTCTATTTGTGCGTGATATTCTGGGAGTTTGGACCAGTGTAGATTTCATTTTAGGTGATGTGCCGTATGATAGCCGAGATTGCCAGTGAGTAGATTGTACCATCATTGAGTGATATTGTATGATGACTCATATGGGTCAGAGCTCTCTAGTCAGCTATGGTGGTAGTATGTCGTATATACAGTCAAGAGGATTCAAGTAACCATAGGAACCACGAAGATAAATATTCAAGAAAGTGGACTATATATGAGAAATCCGATGAGCAAAGTAAGTTGGATAGCACACATACTCAAAAAATATCAACGAATACGAGGATATTTTGAGCCGACTTGCCAAGCACGGAAATACGCTGTAACACTCACAATCCAAGTATATATCAGAGGATGATATGAATTTCATTTCTGAGATTTCCACGCTGATTCATCGAGAGATTGATCTTGATAGTGTACATGGTGCCCGAGATTGTGATGGAGCACCCAGCCATATCATACGATTCATGTTTGGAATCCATATACAACTTCGAGGAGACGGTTGAGTGGTGCCAGAGCAAATATCGATACATGTTGATGGTGATGGTTCCAAGCACATATGAGTCCCTTTAGCGGAATCCCTACAATAGTATAGGCAATGATGAAGCTAATACTATCTACGGAAAAATAGACTCAAATATCCAATAGGAAGTATCATAAAAACAAAATGACTGGAATAATATCAGCCTTATAACGAAAAATTTGCATAGAATAGGAGAGAAATATATATATTTTATTCTATCCTATAAAAAGAATCAGAGCAAATATTATGCACTATTTTCCAGTATTTTTAGAATTTTTTGCAACAATCAATATTGATTTGATTCGAATAGAGAAATTAATAGAATTTAAGAATACTAGGAGGTAACATGAGAAAAAATAATTTTTACGCGTGTTTATGTCATTGCGGTTGATTAACTATACTATTATGAGAAAAATACTCAGTTATATACTCCCCATAAGATTAAAGAAATATAACTCAAAAATCAATGGTCAGCTTAATATATATCTGGTTGATGGGGTAAAGAAATTGGACACTGACAAAAGTAACTACTCATATGGTTCACTTCAAAAAATACTTCATCGGGGTCTTGTAGAGATTTCTTTTCCCAATGGAATTGAGAGGGTTTTAGTTTTGGGATTGGGAGGTGGCTCTATTGTTCAAACAATTAGAGATGATTTCAATTCTGAGGCATATATCGACTTAGTAGATATAGATCCAGATATGATCTCAATAGCAATCAATGAGTTCCAAATCAATGAGTTTGATAATATCAATATTATACAATCTGATGCTTTGGATTTTTTAGAGAGTTCTAGAGATACTTTTGATCTTATTATCGTGGATATTTTTATCACGGATACTATACCTGCAGAGTTCACTCGATCGCATTTTATCAAGATGTTGATACCTCATCTCAATAGAGATGGTAGAATAATCTATAATACCATGAGAAAAACAATGACTGGAGAATTATTGAATACAATAAAATATTTGTTCTCAGGTGAAGGACTAAAGGTAAAGATACTAACGAATATAGAATGATCGAATGATCTTATCATCGCTGAGAAATAGTAGGTTATGTAAGTGCAAAAGTTCAATATAGGACTATTTCTTTAAATATATGGAGAACTTCTCTCGGATTTTGTTGATTTTTGGATCTATGACATAGCTACAATATGCTTTCATAGGATTGTTCGCATAGTAGTCCTGATGATAGTCCTCAGCGATATAGAATATCTCGAGTGGCCGTAACTCTGTCACGATAGGAGAGTCGAATACCTCCCCTGATTCGAGATTATCTATATGAGCCCGTGCTATCTCGAGATCCTGTGAAGAGCCAAATATCACACTCCTATATTGCTCGCCTGCATCATTGCCCTGCCTATCTCGAGTTGTGGGATCGTGAGAGGTGAAAAATACATCGAGAAGTATATCGTACGATACGATACTTGGATCATAGGCAACCTCTACGATCTCGATATATCCACTCGATCATGAGCAGATCCGTTCATACGTTGGATATGGGATCCGTCCACCCATATAGCCAGACTTGACCTCGAGTACTCATTTAAGTCGAGCAAATACTGCATCCATACACCAGAAACATCCTCATCCGAAATAGGATTTTTGGAAAACTGGGATATCGAGTTTTTTTGATTCTATTTTTTGTCATTCTGACAAAGGAAGAATTTGTCCAGCTTCTCAAAATAGATCTTTCGTCTCTCAAGATGTTAAAGATGAATTTTTCATGAACCTCATCGAGAGAGAGTTCACACAGTGACGAGTATTCTTATCCGTGATATGTTCCCCAACGAATACATGACCGAGGTGCCCACCACAGTTCGCACAGGTGATCTCAGTACGTCGCCCATCCGCATCGAGTGTCCACTTCACTCGACCAGGGATCGCATCGTCGAATGCTGGCCATCCGCACCCAGAATCGAACTTCATCTCTGATGTGTAGAGTGGTGTATCACACTGACGACAGAGAAATACTCAGTCTTCGCGTGTATGTTCATATTCTCAGGAGTGTGGCGGCTCAGTTCATTTTCAGAGTATTACTCGTGCTTCTTCAGATGTGAGGGAATTATATTTTGGCATAGTGATTATTTTTTAGGGGTAAATTGTTTTGTGGTTCTGTTTTTCAGATATCTAGCGAAGAGTATAGAGATGACAAATAATATCACCGAATATACGAGCGTCATAGGATCGATACGGATACCTGAGAGTGAGAAGTTCTCAATTCCCTGTACCGACGATCCTGCAATGATGAACACGAGAGCTCATGGGATGATCCCTATAAGTGTCGCGAGTGCAAATGGCAACCAAGGAAGACGTAGAAATCCTGAGAGATAGTTCACAATATCAAATGGGAAAAATGCAAAACGAGTGAAGAGAATAGAAGAGAATGTCCGCTCACTGTCGAGAGTGATAGGAGATTTGCGAAGCTCTGGGATATGTGAGCCAAAAAATCGACCTATAAAATATGCTACCGATGCTGACATATTCTCTCAGATCATAGTATATATAAATCCGCCCCATACTCAAAAGAGAAGTCCCGAGAGAAATGTGAGAAGCGTAGCTGGGAAGAATATAACCGGACGTATTGCATAGAAAATGATATACACCAAAGGACCATATGTCGTCTTCGTGATGAAATAATAGAGATCCTTGATCAGCATGACATTGTCTTTACCAGATGCATGTTTGAAATAGAGAAATGCTCCGACAATAGATGCCCATATGATAATACCTATGAAAAGCGGTATATGTCTCACTATCCACCAACGTAGCTCAGCTCATATATTGCGAAGTGTCGCAATAACTATCCGATCAGAGAGTCGCTTCATGAGATCTGATCTTGTCGGATATGGTATAATAGTAGATCGCAACTTGTAGAGTGATATCCCATTATCTATAGCGAGAGTCAGAGTAGAGACTATCTCTCCAGCTCACTTTCCTACGATCTCGGCTCCAACAATTTGTAGTGAGAGCCTGCGAGCAATGATACGGATATATCCAGTGGTATCACTCTCAGTACGAGAGCGATCATTCGATGTGAAATCCATACGATCAGTGATAATAGCGTCTGCTCAGTATTTCTCTATAGCCTCATCACTCGTGAGTCCAGTCCGAGCAAACTCAACCTCTCGATCATAGAGAACAGATGGAATATTGGGATTCTTTATTTTCTTTTTCCAGTATGGAAAGAGGAGAGACTGGATAATTCCACGTCCCTCATGATTCGCAAGATGGGTGAACTGACGATTGCCCGATACGACATCACCGAGTGCAAATATATTTTTATAGTTAGTTCTTCCATATGAATCTGTGATAATTCATCATGTATCGAAATTGATCCCTACTTTTTTGAGATCGAGTCACTCTATATTCGCTACACGACCGAGTGCGAGGAGGATATGAGAATACGGGATGGTATTTTTTGTTATTTCGAAGATGGGAGGAATCTGCTGTCATGAAGAAGTATTTTTCAATATAAGTTCTTTCTCATTCCCAGATTCTATACTCGTATTGAATCTAATATCCACACCTATGTTTTCTAGAGTTAATAGCATAGCCTGTGTGAACTCATCGTTGACTCCAGAGCTGAGACGATCTGACCTCACGAGCATAGTCACGCTCACTCATCTCCGAGCAAATGCGAATGCCATCTCTATAGCTATATATCCTCCTCCGACGATCACAAGTGTATCGATATTCTCCACATCAAAAATAGTCCGATTCGAGAAAATATGCTCAGGCGGAACCCCCACAATCTCCATGAGTCGAGGATCTGATCCGGTCGCGATGACAATATTTTTACCAGTATACTGGACTCATCCAACGTCGATCGTATGGATATCTACGAATACAGCAGTTCATTTTATGATTGTCAGGTAAGGATATTTTTTCTCGAAGTTTTCTTGAGTCTCCTCATGACGGAACTCGTCTCGTATATGGCGAGCACTATGTAGAGAATCATTTATATCTCCTTCTGCATGGATGAGCGCTTTGGATGGAATACAGCCATAGTTGGTGCAGTCGCCTCCGATGAGTCATCGCTCAATCATGAGTACCTCATTGCCTGCACTCGCGAGCCCGAGTGCGACTGTGAGTCAACCTGATCCTGATCAGATAACAATAGTATGGTAGATATGAGTGAGAGTTGGCATAGAGAATGAGATATATGAGCATATAATAGAGCGAATGCTACAATACACAAGATAATATATCACTCATACATTATTATTAGATTAACACTGTATGAATAATTATACATATATACACAGTGAAAATAGAGTGAAGTTATTGGACTCTGACTATGAATACTATAAACTGTCTTTTTAAACCAACACTATGGAGCACCGAATACTCTCATGTCTGATTCTGATTTTGGTACTCACTACCCAGAGTACATATGCATTATTTCCTGATACAGAGTATTCTTGGTATAGAGACTCTATCAACACACTCGCAAATGAGGACGTCATCAGCGGGTTCGCAGATGGGACATTTTGAGCGGATAAGACGATCACACGAGCTGAGATAGTCAAAATATTTCTAAAAGCCAAGTGAGATCCACTACTCATATCACAGAAGATCCGATGTTTTCCAGATGTTGGTATCACCCTCTGGTACCATCCCTATATCTGTGAAGCTGCAAAACTGTGAATCGTGAAGTGATTCGAGGATGGGAGTTTTGGTCCTGATCGACCCGTTACAGCACTTGAGGCACTTGCTATAGGACTGCGTCTCTATGGCATATCTCCAGCAGTAGCAACAAATCCCTGGTATCTCGGATATAGAGAATTCGCAGATAAAAATGGCATATACGATACCTCTAGCTACTCTCTCATAACACCAATATCTCGTGGCAAAGCGAGTGAACTCATACTCGCGATCAGATCCTATGCTACCCAAAAATCTCCGATAAAAAGCTTTTCTCGAGGATGTACCAAACCTGGCAGTCTCGGGAATATGCCTACAGTAGAAATCTCAGGAAAACTCAGATCTTATATTCTCACTATTCCCCCTGGATATTCTGCCAGTAATCCCGTAGGTATAATCGTGGCAATACACGGGAGAACCAACTCAAATACTCAGGTACAATGATATATGGGACTCGAGTGAGGTCGTAGTAGTGGGAGTCAGAGTAGCTATATTGTCGCCTATCCCGCTGGTCTGGATGCAGGAGGTGGAACGAGATCATGGAGTGCACCAGAGAATGTCACATTTTTTGATGCGATTATTCGAGATATAGGTGATAACTATTGTATCGAGAGATCCAATATATTCGTGGTAGCTCACTCACTCGGTGCGTCATTCGCATCTCGACTCGCCTGTGTGCGAGGTGATGTGATCCATGCTATGAGTATCGTAGGAGGTGGTGGCTGGACTACTCCATGCGGTCAGACTCCGACAGGGACTCTCATATATCAGAATGCTGATGATCGGCTCTCCTCACCTGCAACAGCGAGAGCTACTGAGCGAGTGATGCGTACTGCGAACACCTGTGGTGCAATCACTGAGAACATCCAGATAGGATCACTCACTTGCCAAAAGTGGAAAGACTGCTCAACAGGCAGTCCTGTCGTCTGGTGTGAGAACTATCCGACCTATGGAGGTGATCCACATAGCTGGCCGACAACCGGAGGAACTGATATATTAGCATTTTTTAAGGCTTTATAGTCAGTATCGATATTGAGTATCATATACTTTTTACAGATTTTTATGTCAGATTATATCCCGCAACAACTATTAACTGCTCGCTCTTGATAGTGAGTCCGAAATATGTATAATTCCTGTATTATTTTTAACTAATTAGTATGGCAAAATGGGATCAAATCAGTGAGACAGGCAATGTCGAAGATCGTCGGGGGATGAGGACGGCGGGTGTAGTGGGAGGTATGAGTGTGACAGGACTCATCATAGTCCTGGCGGTTGGATACTTCGGCGGACCAGAACAGGCACTCAACGTCCTCAATCAACTACAACAAGGAAGTCAAAATCAAACAACCACCGTGACACATGAGTACGATGGCGTAGATCCATATGAGAAGTTTGTATGAGAAGTGCTCGGATCAACCAATACGATCTGGAGTAAAGCATTTGAAGGATCACAGAAGTGATATCAGCCACCAAAACTGGTACTATTTCGTGATGCGACTACTTCTGGATGTGGTGGTGCTACTTCGGAGATTGGCCCACATTATTGCAATATTGATCAGACAATCTATCTCGATGAGAGATTTTTCGATGAGCTTACCAAGCGATTCGGTGCTCGTGGTGGTGATGTGGCTCAGGGATATGTGATCGCACATGAGGTGGCACATCATCTCCAGGATCAGCTGGGTACGCTGAGTACTATCAACTCACTCATGCAGCGAAATCCTGCCAGACAAAATGAACTCTCAATAGCACTCGAGCTCCAGGCAGATTGCTATGCAGGTATATGGGCAGGTATGATGCAAGGAAAAGGTATCATCGAACCAGAGGAGATATCACAAGCGATCGACGCTGCATCTGCTGTCGGGGATGATCGCATACAGAAGGCAACAACAGGGCAGATCAACCCCGAGACATGGACTCATGGCTCATCAGCTGATCGTAAGAAATGGTTCACTACTGGATACACAGAGAAGAGTGTTGCGAGTTGTGATACTTTCGGTGCAAAATAGCTAATTTTATCTGTTATTTTTTGATATATCGACCGTGAAAATAGGTGATTTTGTTTGCATTTTCACGGTAAAATGATAATATACCGTGAATATCACCTATTTTCTACTCATTTTCACGGTATGCCTATATCATCAG
>JACMPX010000008.1 GCA_014377245.1 Candidatus Altimarinota bacterium | reverse complement strand
TCTTGATGCTGATATCGATGGAGATGGAGTTGCAAATATTTATGATGATGATAGTGATGGTGATACTATATCAAATAAACTTGATTCTGATGATGATAGTGATGATATTTTGGATATAAGTGATTCATCATCAGTTGGTACAGGCGAGATCAGTGATATGGATGGTGATGGTATATCAGATGATAAAGATACTACTCATGCTAGTAATAGCATAGAAGTTGAAGATACAGAAGATAATAAACAATAATATACTCAAAATTAAAAAAATAAACAAGCCCTCTTCATTATGGGGCTTGTTTATTTTATAGTGAATTTGATAATGATTGATTTATACCTAAAAAATGAGCTTTTAAAAAATAGATAATCTATACATGGGTATTTCTCAATCAGATGTAATATTGGGTGGACAATTCCTATGATAATCATTTTTAACTCATGATGTTTCATCAGATAGGAATGTCAGGATTGTATATCCTGTCATTCCGGTACTCATATCTCAAATTATAGAATATGTAAAAAATAAGAGAATTAATAATAGTGACTATTGCCGAGTGGGCTAACTGAATATAGTAGAGATGATCCTTTATACAAAAATATCAGCTTGGCTTCCATGTTTCTGATATATATACCCATCTTTCGAAACAATTACTCCAGATATTTCAGGGTTCTTTTCGAGAGTTATACATGCGAGCTCCCATGGCATCACACAGAGTATCATGGCATATGCATCAGTCATCATACCAGATTGTCCCTCTATATATGAGGATATGACGTTGTTAGCTGACTCTCCAGTATGTGGATCGATGAGATGATGATATATTCCCCATTTACGTCTTGTACCTGCACTTGATGCAAGATAGTGATCATCGAGTATGATCGTCCCGATGATCTCATCTGCAGAGAACGGACTCTCGAGTCATATTGTCCAGCCTCATCGTCCATAAATATCTCCACCAAAATTGATAAGAAATCGAGGATATTTGCTCAAGATATGTTGTATCTGATCGATGAGATATCCCTTGCCTACTCAGCCGAACTCAAGGAATATATCTCAATGGAGTATGATACTATCTCAGCTGATCTCAATATCTCTGTAGTCTCAGTATCACTTTTTTTCTATTATCGGCTCTGACTTTATTTTTTGATTTCAGTATCCTAGCTCAGTGAGTCTCTTACCGACTGTGGGGTCAAAATATCCATCTGATTTCTCTGAGAGATCGAGCATGAACTCAATTATCTGTTTGCCCGCTTTATCGAGTACTCATCTTCTACTCATATTGACACCATAGAGCCAATTCCCCTCGATGAATCGAGAATATCTCAACTCAAAATCTGTGAGATATGAACAAATATGAGAAAAATCCTCATCACAGGATGAGGAAGTATCTATCTGTATCTGGAGATGAGTACCTATGATATCGAGATCGAGTTGCTGCATGTATTAGAGTGAGTGTACAAATGTCTCAAATGCAGCTGTCGTAAGTGATGAACCTCCTATGGCGTCTACATTAAGATCTTTAGCCTTTTTCCCTACAACTATTGAACTTACATTAGCAGCAAATGCTGTTTGTCTTTTGAGAGAGATCTGATTTTCAGCCTTTGGAGTTACACTCACACTTGTAATAATACCATCCGTGACAGTGACATTGAATTCTACACTATCCATACCTGATGGATTGTTATACGCCACTGTTTCCTTGCGAGTGACTACTTTTGGAGTATTTTGAGTCTGAGTGGTTGGAATCTGAACTGGAGAAGTTTTCGTTGGTGGAGTGAGAGTAGTTGGAGGGATTGTTATAGGATAATCAGTAACCACAGAGCCAGTAGATACTCTATTCGTGATTTGAGTCTTAGTCGTTGGAGTGACAACTACTCCTGTGATGATAGGACTATTGGGAGTAGAGAGATTGGAACTGATATTATTGTTCGTAGTACCACATGATACAAGTGTAGAGAGGGACACTATCATGACGAACGGCAAGACTATTTTCTTCATATATTTCTAGTTTAGAATTGTAAGATAACATATAAATTATATGAAAAGCGGACAGAAAATCAAGAAAAATAGCCGTGAATCACTCTCACAGCTACAAACACTCAACTATACTATATAGAATTGACGTATTCTACGAATGCTTTGGTTACGAGTGAAGCTCCTGCAATAGTAGCAGTGTCGAAATTATGAATTGGCCTACCTACCACTTTTGATGAAACTTGATCAGCAAATCATGCTTGGAATCCACTGGATAATGGATGTGTTGACTTGGGTCTAGCTGATACTGCCATGATGAATCCATCCTTGACTTCGACATTGAATTCTATTGTAGCAAAACCTCAAGGCGTTTCATATGAGACATCTTGGGTATGAGATGAGTCAGAATTCCCACCAGGAGAGGCACCATAGTTGCCTGGATTAGATCCAGACGGAGATCAATATGATGAATTATTCGCAGATGATCCAGGAATATTGCGAACTCAATTGCTGTTAGTACTAGTAGTATTTGAGTTACAAGAAGCAAGAGTCGAGAGTGTGGCAATTACTGCAATAGGGACAATTATTTTTCGCATGTTGTATTAACTGTAGACATATACTCACACAAGTATAATATAAAAAAGAATTAAAGCAAAAAAAAGAACTCGATATGAGCCCTTTTTAGATAATTAGACTAGAGATGGTAGCGCCACGGAGAATCGAACTCCGGTTACAGGAATGAAAATCCTATGTCCTAACCACTAGACGATGGCGCCAAATTCTCAAAAAGAAAACCCTAAAAGGGTGCGATCTAGTGCAATAATTATCGATAACAAATGGTCGGAGACGTGGGACTCGAACCCACAACCCCGTGCTCCCAAAGCACGTGCGCTAGCCAATTGCGCCAGTCTCCGAATGTTTTAACAGGAATGGTGGGCGTACATGGACTTGAACCATGGACCTCGACATTATCAGTGTCGCGCTCTAACCAGCTGAGCTATACGCCCGAATAAAAGAAAAAATTACTAATTAATAATCAGTAATTACTAATTGTATAAATGGAGCGGGCGATGGGACTCGAACCCATAACAGTCTGCTTGGAAGGCAGAGACTCTAGCCATTGAGCTACGCCCGCAATACATAATCAAAGCTCAGGCATTGTATAAAAACCTTCCCTCTTGTCAAAACTTTTTTCGAAAAACTATGCTCGAGCTAATACATAAAGAATTCGAGACTTACCTCATAGCACATACTCGAGTTCTCCAGTTAATTTCAGGTGGTATTTTTTGCATGCTTGTCCGATATCCCTCCTTTCGTCTTCACCTGGCATCTTATAGAGGATTATCCGTCCATTTTTGGTAAGAAATGGGGCCGAGTAGAACAATATATCGGTGATATAGGCTGTAGCTCGTGATACAACTATATCATATTGTCACTTGTGATCTGAACTCTTTGCGAGATTCTCAGCTCGATCCTGTATAGCTCTGATATTCTCGAGTTTTAGATTATCTATGAAGTAACTCATCGCCTTTACTTTTTTGCCGACGCTATCGAGCAGTGTGATATCGAGTTCTGGCATGACGATTTTGAGTGGAATTCCTGGGAATCCGCCACCAGATCCGATATCGAGGAGACGGATAGGCGTCGTCCTCATATGAGTGATGACCTCACTCGCGATACTGACACCGTAGAGTGAGTCGATGAAGTGCTTCTCTATAATATCGCCTCTCTCGCGAATTGCTGAGAGATTGGTATGCGAATTATATTCCATAAAAAGTGAGAGAAACTGCTCGAATTGAGTGAGTTCAGACTCTGAGAGATCGAAACCATGGGATGAGAAGGTTGAGTGCATATTTTTTTCCACTTGCCAAAATTAGATTAAGAGGAGATTGAGCTTGAAACAGAATAATAATATACTAATATCTTTCAATTATGCAAAAATGTTACAAAAAAATTGACAATTGTGTTTTTATATGCTAATATTGTGTTGTTATATTTATTTTTTATATCATTATATTATATGTCAGAAACAGCTACTTTCACGCCTTCGAAAAAACCATATACAGGACCTAAAAACAATCTCACCGGAGAAGTTCTTGATACACTCACTACCCGTATCAGGGCACTCGATAAGGTGGGTGTCGCAAAGTGACTTGAGGAATATAAGTGAATTATTCCTGGAAAGGATACAAAGAATACATTTGAGATGATGGCACTCTACCAACAGGCAATATATCTATTTCCAGGAGATCAATCCCAAACTATCGATGGTCGATTCGGTCCAAAAACTCATATATCTCTGAGGTGAATCCAAAAGACTATCCTGAAATTTGAAGATGCGGAGTGTGATGGTCTCCCAGGACCAGAAACTACAGCCGCACTGATAACTGCACTAAGCAGACAAGGTACAGTTGCACCAGCACCAGCATCACCAGCAAAAATGGAACCAGCACTAGCAGCGTTAGGAGCAGAAAAATTACTAGATGCAACTGAAGTGGCCATCAGATGATACCTTCTGAAAGAGTGATATATAGTAACAAAAGGTGTATTCCCAGGCAGTATATTGGCTATCAATAGTGCTAAAGATCTCACAATCTCGGTCACAAACTGAAATGTTGTATTGATCCCACCTCAACGTCGGGCATTATCTGATGATGAGAAACTACACGTAGCTCGAGTAGCCCAGTTACTCACTACCAAAAAGTAAGAACCTATTATTTATATTTCTATTATATCTATGATCCCAACTATGAGATGAGTAGCAACAGCTATAGCACTCGCATGATCAGTACACGGGAGTGAGGCTAACATACCACAGTCGACAAGTGAGATGACAATACAGGAAATACGAGCAGAGCTATCAAAAATCTGTACAATACCAGAGATAAAAGCAAAAATATCTCCTGTAGAAAAAGTATGTGAGGTCTCCATAGATAATGGTATAACCTGGATGGTACTCGGTGGGGCTGCACTCGCTACATTGATAGCAAGTAGTACTATCTATATGCTCCGTCGTCGCAAAGTCGAACCAGTGGAACCAAAAATGACAAACACTCTTCTGCTTGCTGCCCCAGAATCAGACATATATTGATCTGTTGAAAACATAGACCAATTAATTGATTCCAATACTATCATAGCAACTTCTGACGGATGAAAAAAGCGTATGGATGACTACGTCTGCTCACATAGAGATGGGGACACAATGACTATAGTCGTACTCGATGGTGTAGGAGGTGGTGGCAATCAGACTCCAGAATTTGTTGCAAACATTGGTACTCACCTAAAAGATATGTCGGTGCAAGCACTCATCGACAAACAAAGAGTAATTAAAAAGCCATTCCAAGAGATGCAAGGTATGGCCACAACCATTGGTCGAGCTCAGATCAACGGAAATATGCTCAATATAGAGAAACTGGGGGATATATGAGTGGTAGTGGTGAGCCAAGTTGGCTCGATCATATATTCAAATATCGGAGGATGATATATTCTAGATAGTTGGTATGGATCAAGTATTCCAGCTACAAAAGAAGAGAAAGATATTATTTATAAGAAGATTGCCATTGATTTTAGTACACCTCCTAATTTGAGAGATGCAGTGACTCGGGGCGATGTTATGAGACTAGCATGATACTATACTCCACAGTTCTCATCCGAGCAAGACTACACTCATAGAGTATCATCCTATCAGATGAAACTCGACTCATGAGATATCGTTATTATCGCGACCGATGGGCTATGGGATAATATGACAGTAGCAATAGCAGTGGCAGAGGTAATAGGGAATATGATTGATCCTGCTCAACGACTTCTAGAAGTTCTCAATAGCTACCAAAAAGAATGACAATGAAACTTCTGAACATACAAAGTAGATAATATATGAATCGCTGTCTATAATCACCCATAATGCAATACCCGTCACCGCTCTTGAGGCAGGCGGATTTTTTCTTTATTTCTGTTTTCGTTTCTATTGTGTTTTTTCTATACTCGTTGCGCTCTCTACTCCCCACTGAGAGTGGAGATGTTTTTACGTTCCACCGTAATCTTCTATTCTATGAAGGTAGTATTATCTCTTTCTATTTGGAGGGCTTGCTACACTCTCGAGATTTGTTTCGGGAAATAAGTATGAAAAAGAGCCAGATTAAGGCTCTTTTTTATTTGGAGATATTTTTCTTTCCACCGTATTATACTATCAATAAAAATAGTGTATCTCATACACCTATATTGCAAATTGTTTCTCTATTTTCTGGCTATTTTATCGCCCTCATTTTCCCCTGCTCCTCAGTTGCAAAATTCAAGAATTCTCTATAATACTAATGAAATGTCAAAATATAGCTCACTCACCTTCTGGCTTCCAAAAATTCCTCTCCTAGCTCTGATAGGGACTTTTCTCCTCCCACTTGCACTGATGCAGATACACTATCAGACTGGACTATTTTTCATCGCACTCTACATATCATACTGGTCAGTAAAGGTTTTCGAATCTTATTACTATGTACTCAAGTCATATGTCCGACTATTGCAACTCGAGAAAAAAGACTGGAACAAGGACATAATCGTCTCAAAATGAGCTAAGAATCTCAGACATATCATCATAGTTCCCATATATACTGAGCCATACAATGTAATCGAAGAGAATATCATAGCTCTACGAGAAACTGCATATCCATACAGAGAAAATATCACTATCCTCCTCGCTACCGAGGCTCGAGCTATTGACGGAACTCGTCATGCCGAGAGGATTATCCGCGAATATGGTGAGTGAGATATGGAGATCATCAATATTGTCCATCCATCAGATATAGAGTGAGAAGGGCGAGTAAAATGAGCCAATATCACCTATGCGATCAGGCAGTATGAGAAGATGTGTCAGGAACCTGGATTTCATATCCTAAATGATCGAGAATCTAGATTCCTACATACGCAGGAATGAGATAAACCACGGGTATCCCTAGATCCCAACAA
Organism: Candidatus Altimarinota bacterium; assembly: GCA_014377245.1. Classification (GTDB taxonomy): domain Bacteria; phylum Patescibacteriota; class Gracilibacteria; order BD1-5; family UBA2023; genus JABFSX01. The sequence continues at coordinate 2,634 of JACMPX010000008.1, read as the reverse complement.
TACATTCGTATCCACTATCGATACTGATACAAAAGTTGAAAAGAATTTTTTCATGATTGTGACAGAGTCATTCCTATCGACTGATATGCGAGATCATGCGATTTACCAGTATACTCCGATATATTCCAATAACTGGCGAGAGGGACATTTTTTTGCTCGTATTATCGGCATCGGGACGACAATGTGGCAGTTTTTTGAGTCGCAGAATCCTGAGTTCTATCGCAATTTTGCAGTTTATGGACAGTCTCTGTCTTGTCTCCATCGAGCCAATTATTGGTCACTCACATCAATAGTGGAAGATGGTATGCAGTATTGGAGGAGCTATTTTGGTTGGGATGGAGTTTTTCGTATTGTCCATACGCCTGCGATCTGCGAAATGGATCTCGTTGATGAGAAGAATCTCTACCGTACAATTCGCTCTCAATACAAGCAACTCCGTCGCTGGTCATGGGGATGTAGCGATATCGAGTACATCCTCCCTGAATTCGTGAAGAATAAAAAAATACCCACTATTGAGAAAATCCGTAAAACTACCTACCTTATATACAATCATCTCTTCTGGGCTGGAGGACCATTTATGTTATTTTTTATCGGTTATGTACCGAGCATCTTCACATCAATAGATCACTCACTAGCAACATTCACGGTACCTATTGTGAGCTCGATAATATTCACAGTATTATTTGCAACCATTATCATCCCGAGTATCCTCTCTATACACATAATGCGTAGATACACTCACTTCACTCGTCTCGACTACGTATGGAATATGATCCAGTGGATAGTTGTACCACTACTGACCCTTACTCTCTTCTCAATTCCAGCTATAGAGTCCCAGATTCGACTCTTCTTCGGTAAGCGGATCGACACATTCGATACCACTGAGAAAATGGAGAGGAAGTAGATGAAATAGATGAAAATCCTTATATATTTTTCTCAACATTGCTCTTCCTATTTCCTCAACTCGTCCTTTGTATCCGTTCACTCCTATCTACTATCTTCTCCTTTTATGATCGAATCCTATCAAATCGAAATCATGAGAAAACGTAGAGCCTCTCGATTTTTTTGGCTCATTGTATTTATTTTTGCACTTTTTTTGTATTTCTTTTTCCAAGGATATTATCCAGATGTCAGAGTCGGATTCCGTAGGATTTTCTCAGAATCTGGTAGTATGAACTCATCTGGAACGTCAGATCTAATTAGATCATTTGGGATCATCAATGTCAAAACAATACCAATAGACTCCACTCTCACTCTAGGTACAGACAGCTATAGCAACAATGACAAGAGGATGAGCGACTATGGGTACTACAACATGCAGATATCCAAGTCTGGATACCTCACCAATACTATGGAATTCTTACTTGATCGGGAGAAGCCATTTTTCATAGAAAAAGTAACACTCCTTCCTCATCCCAGTTATGAAAAACTCAACGGATTGCTCGATTTGTACCAAGTCGCGAATGATGAATATATAACTCGTATGGCAAGTGGACTGTTCTGGTCTGGTGCACTATCGAGTAGTAAAGTCAACTATAGTGGATCACTCGAGCAAATAGGTGGGAGATACTTCAGATCATGAACTGGAGTACTCTTGTGGGATGCTGGTAAATTCGAGAAAGCTAATACCGCTATCACCAATTTTGTCTCCACTTGTGAGCAAGTTGTGTGGAAATACGATCTCTTCAGTTGTCCAAAGAGTATGAGTCTGTTGACCGAATGAGGAAGGTATATGACTGGAATACTCGATATACGAAATCATCTCATAGCACGTAGTAGTTCGATTACTCAGATCTCAGGTGGCACTCTCGGAAAATCATGGATTCAATCGGGGTCTACCGATCTATCGAGAGTATTTATTATAGATTGAGAATACTATACAAATAATTCTGGGAAACTCACTCCACGAATCTCAACACTAGAAATATTGACTATACCACTAGATAATATAGAGTACGCCTCAACACTCGGTGAGGACACTATATTCATGTGACAAACGAATTGAATATCACACCTTATTATCAAACATTCTGGAGATCCGATTGATCGGATGCGAGATATCATACTCCCCAGCAATATAGACTATTCTCATTTCGAGTTCCATTCCCATGATGGTAATATTATGATAGAGACATTATGAGGACTACTATTTTTGTATCGTGGGAGTCGAGAACTAGTAGAAATAGTAGAGGGTAATATACTCAGCTATAGTACAATATGATCCGCTTATAGAAAAGATGGTATGTTGTGGTGGGTAAGTTGGAGTCGGCAGCCATAGGAAAGTATATAATATTTTGTGTGAGTTTTGTATGAAATAATGTGACTAGGGGTTGTAAAAAATAATTTTTGTGAGATAATACTTTCTGTTCGAGCAATATTCGTTAACTAAATACCCGATTTTATTTCTATACTCTAGAGTATATATTCCGTTACCTCTCTTTTTATGAAAAACTATATCATTGTTACCGCTATCGCCTCGATACTACTCGTACCTGCACTCTTCGCTGATACAACTGGAACTGGTACAACTACATCATCGGGTACAACCTCTACTGGAACAACAGGAACTGGAACAACAGGAACTGGAACAACAGGAACTGGAACAACAGGAACTGGAACAACAGGAACTGGAAC
>JACMPX010000002.1 GCA_014377245.1 Candidatus Altimarinota bacterium | reverse complement strand
TTTTCCAATCATTATAGCTTGCATTGATAGGATTCGGAAAATTGGGCGTATATACGAGATTTCCTGCTTCAGTGAGTTTTGTTGCGAGTTCGGATTTCCATTTTCTCTTTTCTTCTTTTACTGAGAATGGTTCGCTATTCCAATCCACCAGAGTCGATATGATGAAATTCTCATATTCAGATATATCTGCAAACGTTTCACCACCAGGGATAAAAATATAAGTATTCATACTATTTCTTAAATATTTTCCACCAAATATATACCGCAATCGCAGGGATCGCAACATAGGTCAGCTCTTTGCCATATTGTTTTGTGATATCGATCATGCTTTCTCAGAGATAGTAGCCAAGTGCTACGAGGATCCCACACCAGAGAGTCGCTCACACAAAAGTGATCGAGACAAACGGAATCATCGGCATACGAAAAATACCAGCAGGAATAGATATCAGATGACGAACTACTGGGATGAGTCTTCCAACGAATGTATATATTTTATCATTTTTGATAAAAAGATCCTCAGCTCGCTTGTATTTCTCTGGTGTGATGAGGATATATTTTCCATATTTCGTGAGAAATGGTCTGCCGAGCCACTTGCCGAGAATGAAATAATTGAGTAGTGCTCCGACTACAGAACCCACACCACCGACGAATGTGGCGACTACTGGATCGATATGTCCACCCATTGCAGATACTCCTGCGGGTATCATCACGAGCTCTGATGGAACTGGGAATATAGATGACTCGAGGGTCATCATTATGAATATCGCAGTATAGTCAATAGTCGAGAAAAACGAGAAGAGGAAATCGATGAGAGAGTGCATAAAAGTAGGATTTTGAAGTGGGCTGATTGTACAATAAACCCCTTGAATTACAAGGGGTTTATTCTTTGATCTTGAGTGTTTAGCAACCCTTTGTTTTCAGCCATTCGATCAATTCTACTATCACTACGATCTCTTGTTCTCCAGTATCACGATCTCGAACTGTCACCTGTCCCTGGTCATAATTCTCAGGCTCTATACATATAGAGAAAGGAATCCCTATTTCATCGGCTCGTTGATAGCGTTTTCAGATTGTTCCTGCCTCATCATATTCACACATGAATTCCTTTGATAAAATACCGTAGAGCTCGTTTGCTGATTCGGAGAATTTTTTCACGAGAGGGAATATTCCTACTTTGATCGGAGCAACTTGTGGAGCAAATCGCATCACTACTTTCGATGTTCACTCCTCACCTGGGATCTCATCGTACGAATCACACAGTGCTGCGAGTGTCAAACGAGAGAGCCCGATCGATGGCTCGATGACGTAGGGGAGATACTTGGTATTGTCATACGGGTCAAAATATGATAGATCCGCTCCCGAGTGTTTCATATGAGCACCGAGATCATAGTCAGTACGATTGGCGAGGGTAGAGATCTCTCCCCAGCCAAATGGAAATAAGTATTCGAAGTCACCTGCTCTCTTGGAATAGTGAGGTAGTCCCTCCGCTGGGATCTCGATAAATCTGACCTTATCAGATTTGAGTCCGAGGACATCCGTGAAAAACTTGCCCTCATCCACGAGCCAAGTTTCGAATGTTTCTGCATCAGTACCTGGTTTGCAGAAGTACTCGATCTCAATCTGTTCGAATTCACGAGTTCGAAATATGAAGTTTTTTGGCGTGATTTCATTACGAAATGCTTTTCCACATTGAGCCACTCCGAATGGAATCTTTTTGCGTGAACTGCGTGCAATATTAGAAAAGTTCACAAATATTCCTTGAGCTGTTTCAGGACGCAGATACACCAATGATGTTCCATCTTCGGTGACTCATTGACTCGTTGAGAGCATGAGATTGAATCGCTTCACCTCACCCCAGTTCTTAGCTCCACAGTTCGGACACGCGAGATGTCCTGCAGTATTGTAACTATTGAGATCCTCGAGTGGAGTCTTGTCTCATGCCCAATTTGCTGGAACTGGGAAATTTGGATCTCGCTCCAGAGCCTCTTCGACGAGCTTGTCTGCACGATGACGAGTATGACACTCCTTGCACTCCATGAGTGGATCAGAGAACGATCCGACATGACCAGATGCAACCCATACATTGGGATTCATCATGATCGATGCATCGAGGAGTACCATATCTTTGCGTTTCTGGACGAATTCTTTTATCCAGAGATTTTTGATATTTTCTTTGAGTTGAGCACCGAGAGGACCATAATCCCAGGAGTTCGCGAGACCACCGTAGATCTCAGACCCTTGATAGACGAATCCTTTGGTTTTGGCGTAGGTGACGAGCGTAGACATTTCGAGTGACATATTCTATAAAATAAAAAATAAAAAAAACCCACAAAAAAGTAATGATACTTTCTTGGGGTTCTGGAAAAATCTAGAACGGTTCCACCCAAGTTTCCTCTCTTGCTAGAGCCACAGAGGACAACTTCATTTTGTTTTATCTCCTCCCTCGGTGCCAATCGAGCTCTCAAAAGATATAAACTTATTTAAGTATAGAGACAAGTGAAATAATTGCAAAGAAAAGTGATGAGAATATTTGCAAAAATAAAACAATTGTGACAATATGATTTGGTAATCTTAATTTCTTCATATGACAAATGCTATGGCACCAAGAGAATTCTCGAATTCTATAACTTTGGTTGATGGTACTGCTTCTGAAATCGGTAACGCCCTTGAGACACTCTGAGCTTTGCCTGCTACTATTGCACAGGCTATGTCCTCTTTTGGTTTTAGAAAAATACCAAATGCGGTAGTAAGTAGATATTTAAATGGATTTATGATTGGACAATCATATCTCCCCGAAATACAAAGTAAAGCAACCCAAGAGATTAATACTATACAAAATCGATTTGCAGGATTGATGGAAGTCAATGATAGTCGACTCGCTCTTGCGGCATAATTTTTTAATTTCTATAGAATATGGCAGATAATATATTCCGAGAATGAATGCAGGTTCCTCAGGATATCGATACACTCTCATCACCACCAAAAGGGTATAAGCACTATATCGATAACCAGAAAAATGGAACTGAGTGGATGAAAACTATTATTGCTGCGAATTATCCAGCGATTACGAATATGCAGATTTTTCATGAGTCAACGTCAGATATTGGCGGTAATATGATAGTGAGATTCGCATACAATGGTATGAATATATCCCTACCTGTATCATACCAGGAGAAGATGAATACCCTGACACCACAAGATTTCAAGCATCTTGCTCCTCATATCCAATCTATGAATCCTGATACGAGATGATTATTTAATGTGATACTATTATATATAGCTAAGCTAGAACAAAAGAAAATACCACTCAAAAAATCTACACACGCCGCACTCGATGATATCTCATCAGAAATCCAATCCGCCTAAATCAGGCGGATTTTTTATACACTTTAGTGTTTATATTTCGTTATTTCATTTTCATTTTTTATCAACATCGATATACTCATTGTATGCAACTGACCAAGTCACTCCTCCATACAACTGACGCACATATCAAACGACTCCTAGAGGCGGGCATAGTGACTGTGACGGATTTACTCGCATATTTCCCACGAGATATAGAGGACAAGAGTGATGTCTGTGAGCAGTTCTCATCGCTCAATATAGTCGATAAGCAGGTGGTGAAGTGTCGTGTCGAGCTCCTCACATCTGAGAATACGAGGAACAAAAAACTCCTTATCAAAGCAGTGCTTATTGATCGAGATGGATCATATGCTGAGGCTGTATGGTTCAACCGAAAGTATCTGTTGCAACAATTCGCATCTGGAGATACTGTACTGATATATGGCAAGCCCAAGTATGAGTATGGGAGACTTACATTTCCATCTGCTGAAATTGAGCATTTGAAAGCAAGTCGCAGAGAGATCGTCCCAGTCTACTCTGATCTCAACTATATCCCTGGCATCTGGATCCGTGAGAAGATCGTACTCCTCAGATCATATCTGGCAGGGGCATTTACTGATACAGTTCCTATAGAGATCAGACAGAAACATGGATTTCGCACTCGGGCCGAGAATATATCATCAATTCATTTTCCAGACTCGATAGAGGATTTTGACCGATCAAAAAAGGAACTCGGATATGAAGAACTCTATCATTTCCAGAAAAAGGGACTCGAGAAGAAATATGCCCTCGAACGTGACTCCCTCGGACTCGCTCCAGAACTGCAGATCGATGTTGAACTTATGAAGTCACTCATCGCATCGCTCCCGTTTCCACTCACGAACAAGCAACGGATTGTACTATTTCAGATTCTCAAAGATATAGAGAGACATCATGCCATGGCTCGTATGCTTCAGTGAGATGTCGGAACAGGTAAAACTATCGTCGCACTCCTTGCATCAGTGCATGCGATACTCGTGAGTAGAGCCTGATATCCAGAGTCAAAGTGAATCCAAGTCGCCATCATGGCTCCGACGGAGATACTCGCTCGTCAGCACTTCTCGGGACAAGAAGACTGGCTCAGAGAATGGGGCGTCAGCTCAGATCTCCTTGTAGGATCGCTCACGCCAAGACTCAAGATAGATGCGAGATCACGACTTGCAAGTGGACAGACAGATATCATATTCGGAACTCATGCTCTCATTCAGGACTCGGTTTCTTTTGCTCGACTTGGTTTTGTTGTGGTAGATGAGCAACACCGATTCGGTGTAGAACAACGCAAAACCCTAGAGGAATACTGTAGTAACTCTGTCATTGTCCCACATCGTCTCAATATGTCGGCAACCCCGATTCCTCGATCTCTGGCTCTAACACTCTATGGCGATCAGGATATCTCTGTTCTCGATGAGTACCCAGCTGGACGACTCCCGATACATACGAGAGTCGTGAAAGAAGAAAAAAGAAACGAAGTCTATAAATGGGTAGATGAACAGGTGAGATCTGGCCGACAAGTCTATTGGATATCTCCGCTCGTGGAGGATTCAGATACTCTCGATATCGCATCCGCAACAAATATGCAGGAGATACTCTCGGGGATTTTTCCTCATCTCTCAGTCGGACTCATCCATGGTAAAATGAGTGGAAAAGAAAAGGATCGAATTATGCAAGAATTCTATGAAAATAAGATCCAGATACTTTCATCGACATCAGTTGTCGAAGTCGGAGTTAATAATCCCAATGCTACCGTGATGTGTATCGAAGCAGCAGAACGTTTTGGCCTGTCACAGCTCCATCAGTTTCGTGGTCGTGTCGGTCGATGAGATCATCAGTCATATTGCTATCTCTTCACAACCAAAGAATACAAATCAGATAGACTCAGAGCTATGGAACAGACGAATGACGGATTCGAGTTATCGCAGATTGACCTTGATCTCAGGTGACCATGAGAGGTCTATGGTGTACGTCAATCATGAGTTCCGGATATGCATTTTGCAGATTTGCGTGATACGGATCTCATCGCAGATATCAGATCAGATATCGAGGAATGGATGAAAAGTATTAAAAAGTAAAAAATAAACTTGTAAAATATGAATATCGATTATACTAACCATAACTTCATTTCTTGATATGAGTGCTAAATTATTTTATCTGCCAGGTGCACAAGAAGAACAATTGGCAGTCAAGATTGTAGAATTGTGAACTAGTATAAGAAATGATATAACGAGATTTCTGAAATACAAAGAAAAATGCAGTCTAAAAGATACGCAAGATAATAAGAAGATAGATATATTGATGAATAAATGTAGAAAACGTCTCCTCATTAGACTAGAAAAAGTAGTCACAATACAGTCAGAATATAAAAAAACTAATGAAGAATTTGAAGATATACTCAAAAGAGCTCTACAAAAATACGGCAAGAATAGCCTTGATTTTCATAGTAAATTTGAAACACTTCGTACTATATATCATAATGATAGCAGTATTACTAAAGTGCATTTTCTACAATCATTTATGCATATCTTAGCAGGGATTCCAGAGATTCATGTTAATATCCCATTTCATAAATAAAATCTATGGCTACTCAGGAAAACCTTCAAAAACTCATTTTTTCCAAACAATCAATACATGTAAAAGAAGTTAGTAAGCCTATTATTACAGTACAAATACAGATAATAAAAACGGCTATCGAGACTATTTTAACTATAGTAAATTCTAAATCTTGATCAGATTATGATTTAGAGCATAATTTGGGTATTATTTCATCTTTTTTTAGAGAACAAACATTCACAACAGTTATATTGCCAGTATTGCAAAATCTTGCTACAGAAGATACAAATATATGGAAGAATGCAAAACAAGGAGATACACAGATGCCACTTATTCCAAAATCATTCGAAAATATGAAGGCATCTACAGCAAAAATACAAGGTTCATACAGTCAGATTCTTGCTCCACTGCAACAAGAAAGAGAATTAGCATTATTATCTGTATATGGAGTTACTCTGCAGATTCTCGGAGAGTTATTTAGAGCTCTAAAAAAATAAAATAACCTATGTCCCAAATCATCTCTCTCACTCTCAAAAACCTCAAAACTATCTGACTTGCTCGTGAGATTCCCAATATTTCAGAGGAGAATGCAGAAGCCCTCAAGCAAATAATGCGTGAGAAAAATCCTAAACATATTCTCGAGATCGGTACGGCCAATTGATATTCAGCACTTCATTTTGTCACTGCGATAGCAGATGACTCAGATATAACGACGATCGAACAAGCATGGAACATGCATATTGATGCGGTGACGAATTTCAAAAACTGTAAAACCAAAAATATCCATGCGATATGGGGTGATGCAAAATCAGTCATTCTGAGTTTAGCGGATGGATATTTTGATCTCGTATATATCGATGCGATGAAAAAAGAATACCTCCAATATCTCATAGCAATTCTCCCGAAGTGTAGTGCCGATTGACTCATCATCATAGATGATGTCGAGAAATTTGCCGAAAAAATGGCGGATCTCTACGAGTATCTCAATACTCAAGAGATTCCATATCAACTCAAAAAAACCGATATTGATGACAGTATTATGATAATCAAGAGATCTGATATCAGAATATAAAAATGCGATTTTTCGCATAAAAATTTGCACAATAGAAGCACATAAATATACTTGAAGTGTGCAGCTGCACATTTACCCCTCACTTTTTTCTTTATGGCTCTTGTGAATAAGGTTTCTCGCATTCTCGTGATCATCGGAGCAATCAACTGGGGACTCGTATGAGCATTTAACTACAATCTCGTAGCTAAATTATTCTGATCTGTTCCTACTCTTCTTATGGTTGTGTTAGTTCTCGTAGGGATTGCAGGTGTGTATGAGCTCGTTCGTCTAGGATCGGGTAAATAGTCATCAAATAGAATCCAAATCCAGAAACTCCTCTCCCCAGTATGCGGGAGAAGAGTTTTTTTGTGAGAACTGTGCTTACTACTTCACTTGCTTTTTTATGACTTTTTTATATACTTATTGAGTAATTTAAAATATTTTTTTGCGTTCTATATCCTAATTTATCAAGTATGTCTCTCCAAGTTTCTACTGACTCTACATTTGCCAATATTACCAAGACTGGTCTCGTATTGGTAGACTTCTGGGCTGAGTGGTGTGGTCCATGTCAAATCATGCTCCCTCGACTCGAGGAACTATCGAGCAAAATAGATTGAAAGGCAATCATCGCCAAGCATGACGTCGATAGCGATCCAACGACTCCGAGTGGATTGCGTATCATGTCTATCCCTACTATGATTTTATTTAAAGAAGGTCAACCAGTCGAGAAATGGGTTGGAGCTCAAGATGTCTCAGTTCTTGAGGCAGCAATAGTGAAACATGCCTAATATTTTCAGCCAGTACTAGCTTCATTTTGTTATTCCGATGATATGAGGAATCTGTTTATTTTTACAACAGATACCTTATACCTTGGAATGACAGAATTTTCTTTTATATTTTTTTCTCTTTCTATATCTTTTTATGCAGTTCGAATACTATTCTATACTCTCAGTATCACGTGAGGCAAATTCTGATGAGATCAAAAAAGCCTACCGAAAAAAAGCCATGGAAGTCCACCCCGATCGTCATGGAGGCGATAAAACCAAGGAAGCCGAATTCAAAAAACTCAATGAGGCCTATTCCGTACTCTCTGATGAGGCAAAAAAAGCCCATTATGATCGTCATGGCACTATGGACAATCATGGTCAGTGAGGATGATTTGGTGGATTTTCTCAGTGATTTGATGCTGGAGATCTTGGAGATATTTTCTCATCATTTTTTGGTGGTGGATTTGGCAATGGAGGTAGAACTCAAAAGAGGGCTGATACCTGAGAGGATATCGAGATTAGGCTCCGTATATCTCTCGAGGATGCGATCCGAGGGACAAGCCGCAAGATCGAGTTCGACCGCTCAGCAACTTGCCATCACTGTAGTGGCAAGTGAGGCAAAACCGAAAAGTGTCAGACGTGTCAAGGCCAAGGACAAGTGAGAGAACGTATACAGACTGTCTTTGGTGTGATGGAGCAGGCTCGAGAGTGTGGGGTATGTCATGGCAAGTGAGAACGAATTATAGAGAAGTGTGAATACTGTAATGGCAAAGGCAAGATTAAGGAGAAAATCGAGAAAACAATCGATATACCAAAAGGAATCGAGAATGGTATGACTATCAAACTCAGAGGTGAAGGGAACAGGTGAAATGATGGGAATGGCGATCTCTATATCACATTCACAGTTCCAAGTAGTGAGGGTGGACTCTCTCGAGATGGAGCAGATCTCCATTATGTAGTCCTTATTTCCCCAGCTGAGGCAGTACTCGGTGTCAAGCAGACACTTGATCTCCCGATATTAGGCAAAAAAGAAATTGAAATTAATGCAGGAACCCAGCACGGTACGATGATCACTTTCCGCAATGAAGGCATGCAACGACTGGATCGCAAGTGAGGTGCTGGTAATCTCGTCATCCATATTGAGATCGATATTCCCACAAAAACATCAGGAGATCAAAAAAAGCTTTATGAAGCAATCCTGCAATCAGAGTGAGGCAAGATGAAAAAATGATGGATGGAGGAATTCTTCGGGTGATAGTGAAAGACAAGTTTACCTAGATGTCACAATAAATAATTATCCTCATAGTTAGCTATAGCCTAGAATTATCATGGGCATATGTGTAGACATATCCTATTTCAAAAATAAAATAATATATTTCGGTGAAGTAATTTTACTTTTTCATCTACAATATGTGCGATAATATAATCATACTTCCCAGTCATCTTTTATGAGAATTCTGATCCTCTGATTACTGTACCCAAAATCAATATCTTTCGAAGGAAACAAACAATCATCACACAACAAATTGTGGCTACAACTCAGATCTGACTAGACTCTCCGACAACTTGGTGTCCGTACTCCACAATATTATACTATAATATAACTGCATAGTACTGTTCCAAGCAAAAAGAATGCATATAAAATGAAAAATATATGAGTGGTAGCTACTCATTGGCGTGATGCGGATTTTGGTAGTGTCGACCCTGCAGGGTTCGCCTATCTGGAGTCTCGTTCTGAGAACGAGACTCCAGATATACCCACTGCTCGACTCCTTTCTGTAGGATCTTTTTAGATTGATATCTAGGAATATGTAGAATAATATTCTAGTCTTTCAGATTGAAAGTTCTAGTTTTTTCTATATAATAAACAAAAACTATATGGCACAGCTAGCAATCCGCGAATACGACGCCAAGCGTATGTTCGCCGAGTTCTCATCATCTCTCTACTCTGGATATCTCATTGAGCAAGAGAGTGATATCGATGCGTTTGCAAAAAAGGAGACCGAGTCAAACATCCCACCCTTTGGGCATACCTCTAGAGGTGAATCTGAAATACAGAAGTGGGTAATCAAACCGGATCAGCTTTTCGGGAAACGAGGTAAATACGGTCTCATTGGCGTCAATCTCGATATTACTAGTATTCGCAAATGGTGGAGTGAACACTATCAGAAAGTGACTACTATATGAAAACAAGAGGGGCTTTTGAATACATTTCTCATCGAGCCATTTCTACCTCATGCCGAGGAATATTATGTTGCGATCCAGACAAAGCGAGATCACGATGTGATATATTTCTCGACAGCTGGAGGTATCGATGTGGAGGAGAATTGGGAGACCATACAGGAGATGAGAGTACCAATTTTTATCATTCCAAGTAGAGTCGAGCAATCCATTTCTCCTACAATTATGAGAAAAGAATGATCAAGATCTATTGAGATAAATATGAAAGAGATCTACCCCAAAAGTAATTCCTTCGGAATGCCCATGGATTGACAAAATTTTGAATCATCTATTACACAACAATTCAATATCACTGATCCTCGTATTTCCGATTTTATACTACAGCTCTACTCTTTTTTTCGAGAATATTGATTTGCATATCTCGAGGTCAATCCGTTTACGTTTTCAACTGATGGAACTGTTGTTTGCCTTGATATGGTTGCCCGAGTTGATGATAGTGAAGAGTTCCGCCAACGCAAAAATTGGGCATGACTCGCATTCCCACATCCTTTTGGTCCAGAGAAAACAGACTGAGAAAAATATATCGAAAAACTCGACAGTGAGACGGGTGCAAGTCTCAAATTCCGTATTCTCAATCCAGATGGTCGTATCTGGCTCCTCACGAGTGGCGGTTGAGCATCAGTTATTATCGCTGATACGCTAGCAGATCTCGGATTTGCTACTGAGATCGGGAACTATGGTGAGTGTAGTGGCAATCCAGATCGTGAAAATACTCGGGCATACACCGCCACACTCCTGGATGCGATGCTCGCGAATCCAACGAAATGAAAATATCTCGTGATAGCTGGAGCAATCGCCAACTTTACTCATATTGATCGCACTTTTGCTGGGATTATTGATGCTTTTCGAGATCGCATAGATGATATGAGAGAGCAAAGTATCCATATCCTTGTCAGAAGAGGCGGGATCAATGATGCCAAGTGACTCACAATGATGCAAAAAGCCTGCGAAGAGCTCTCACTCCCATGTGAGATCGCAGATGGAAGTCAGTATATGACAGATATTCTCAAAAATATAAAATTCTAAAAATGTTCACTCTCAATTCTCGGGCCATCATCTACGGACGCCATCTCGATGTTGCACAGCGAATGCTTGATTTTGATTTCCTCTCTAGTCGTACTCCATCAGTTGCAGGACTCATCGATCCGAATAGTCGTCGATCATCTGTGACCAAATTATTTTTTGGTGGAGATGAGATACTCGTCTCGATCTATCCGAGTGTTGCAGATATTCCAGCAGACTTGAGTATCGATACATTTATCAATCTCGCATCATTCAGGTCAGCAACAGAGGTAACTTGGGAAGCGATCCACTCAGCTCGATTTGCTCATATCGTTATTATTGCGGAGGGAATACCTGAGCGTGATATCCGTGAAATTATAGCGTACAACGATATTAATGCGAATATACGCATTATAGGGCCTGCAACTGCTGGAGCTATTGTAGGTGGTACTCTGCGTATGGGGAACTCTGGCGGATCACTCGATAATATTGTAGCAAGTGGACTCTATCGCAAGTGATCAGTTGGTTTTGTTTCACGCAGTGGTGGTATGTCGAATGAGATGTTTCGGGTTATCGGGACTCGTACGGATGGTATCTACACAGGGATCGCTCTTGGTGGAGATCGGTTCGTATGTTCCACATTTCGAGATATAGTACTTGACTATGAGCAAAATCCCGAAATCAAGATGATCGTGATGCTCGGTGAGGTTGGTTCGAGAGATGAACTTGAGATCGCGGAACTTTTGACCGCGTGAAAAATCACAAAACCAGTTGTCGCCTATGTCAGTGGATCGTTCGCAGAAGCGCTCACGACAGAGGTGCAGTTCGGACATGCAGGAGCCAAGGCCAATGCTGACGAAGAGAAGGCAAGCTACAAAAATACAGCACTTCGTGAGGCAGGAGCTCATGTTCCTGAGAGTTATGCGGATTTTGGTGATTTGATTGCAACGGTGGCTCAGGAGCTTGGGATTGAGAATCCTGGATGAGCAATGAATGCAGAAATACAGAAAAAATTGCAACTCATCGTCGCTCGCAAATCGACTCGATTCACCTCGACAATATCAGATGAGCGAGGTGAAGATGTCCTCTACAATGGGCGACCACTCACGCAATATATCGGTGATGCGAGCATCGCGAAGGTGATCGGGGCTCTCTGGCTCAAGCGTGATCTCCCACAATATGCTCTCGACTATATCAACACCATCATCATCCTCCTCGCGGATCATGGCCCTGCAGTCTCAGGTGCCACCAACACGATCGTGACAGCGAGAGCGGGTAAGGATATCCTCTCGTCTCTGGTCTCAGGACTCCTGACTATCGGTCCTCGATTTGGTGGAGCGATTGATGGATCAGCTCGTACTTGGTATGATGCACTATACAAAAATGAAACCCCCGAAGATCTCATCTCCAGAATGAAAAAATCTGGAAATCCAATACAAGGTATTGGACACAAAGTGAAGAGCAAATTCAATCCTGATGGTCGCTGTGATATCCTCAAAACTCTCGCAAAAGCAATCCCATCGAGTATGCATCTCGACTATGCTCTGTCGGTCGAGACTCTGACTCTTGAGAAGCGAGCCAATCTCATCCTCAACGTCGATGGTCATATCGCTGCATCAATCCTCGATATATTCGTCTCTATTGGGATGACTCCAGCCGAGATAGAGGTATATATCGATGCTGGGATATTCAACGCGTTCTTCATCCTCGCTCGCTCGATCGGATTCATCGGACATGCCCTCGATCAAAAGCGACTCGGTGAGCCACTCTATCGCACCGCATGGGAGGATATCCACTATGGGGAATAGTTTCCTTGTATATCTTCATATTTCTCATACAATCTGACTATGTCTACTTCTTACCTCGATCTCGTCAATGTCCCATCCTTTGGGAAAAAGCGGGAATCCACATTCAATCCTGAACGCGGGGAAATGGCGTACTGGTGTCGTGACTGTCGCAAGCAAGTCGAGCCGATCCATCTTGAACCACAAAAAGTGGGCAAGCAAATCCGCGAGTTTCTTTATGAGTGTCCAATCTGTCATAGCCGCCGAGTAGCGATAGGAACAGTGGAGGGACTTCGAGAACATTATGAGAGAAAGAGAGTTTAAGAATATATTTCACATCAAAATCCTATCCTTTCGATGGGATTTTTATAAAAAGATTTGCATTCAAGATATTTATGAATATATATGTTTGTATACATCGTATGTATTTATATTTCTTTTCTCTCATTATATGGAAAAACTCACCAACAAGGAACAACTAGTACTCCACGAGATCAGAGAATTCATCTCTCGTAGTGAGAAGATGACGATCCGAGCACTCCAGAGCGCTCTCGGATACGCCTCACCTCGCTCGATATCAGTCCTCATCGATCAGCTCATCACCAAGGGCTGGATCTATCGGGATAGTCAGGATCTGATCCGCATATCTCCAGACTTCAGGTCAGATAGTCATGAGGTCAGGATGATCCCACTCATCGGGACGATTGCTTGCGGGATGCCTATATTCGCTGAGGAGAACATAGAGACTGAGATCCCAGTATCGACCAAGTTGGTATCACTCTCGAAAAAATATTTCTTTCTCAGAGCACAATGAGACTCGATGAATCAAAAGGGGATCGATGATGGAGATCTCGTCCTCATCGAGCAGACGAGTATACCACAAGATAGACAGATCGTCGCTGCCCTCATCAACGATGAGGCAACACTCAAGGAGTTCCGTCATGAGGGAGATCACGCTTACCTCATCCCGCATTCTGACAACCCTCGTCATCGTCCGATCATTCTCGGTGACTTTACTGACAACTTCTCAGTGCAGGGTATATTTGTCCGATCATTCCCAGGTTCCCTCTTCGCGTAGTTCTATACTTTTACCATCCATCATCACATGATTATCTACTTCAACCGCATCCTCTTTATTCTCATTTTCCTGACCTTGATTTCGTTCTCGATTTCTGTAGTATCGAATCTGTAATTTGTGTTACTCATTCCCACTCTACTATACTAACAATCTACTAACTTACCTATTCCTATGACAGACAACAAAAAAGAAGCCCTAGCCTCCGCTCTTGCTATGATCGAGAAACAATTTGGAACTGGTTCGGTGATGAAGATGGGCGATAAGGTGCATATGGAAGTAGAAACAACTGGATCTGGGTCTATTGCCCTCGATGACGCACTCGGTGGTGGCTACGCCAAGGGGCGTATCGTCGAGATCTATGGTCCTGAGTCATCAGGGAAGACGACTCTTGCACTCCATGCGATCGCTGAGGTACAACGCAATGGTGGTACAGCAGCGTTCGTCGATGCAGAACATGCCCTCGATCCGAAGTATGCAGCACTAATTGGTGTCAATATCGAGGAACTCATCATCTCACAACCTGACTATGGAGAACAGGCACTTGAGATCGTCGACGCACTTGTACGCTCAGGAGCAGTAGATCTTATTGTCGTTGACTCGGTGGCGGCCCTCACGCCCAAGGCTGAGATCGAAGGGAATATGGGAGATAGCTTTATGTGACTCCATGCTCGTCTCATGTCACAGGCTCTCCGCAAGGTCACTGGTGTCATCAACAAATCGAACTCTACGGTCATATTCATCAATCAGATCCGTATGAAGATCGGAGTCATGTTCGGTAATCCTGAGACAACCACAGGAGGTAATGCTCTAAAGTTCTACGCCTCTCAGCGTCTCGATATTCGCCGCAAAGAAAAACTCGAATCAGGAACTGGAGATGACAAAGAAGCATTCGGTAACCGAGTCAAGGTTAAAGTCGTGAAAAATAAGATTGCACCGCCTTTTCGTGAGGTCGAGATCGATGTACTCTTTAACGAGGGGATATCTCTCGCAGGAGAGCTCCTCGATATTGGATCTGACCGTGGTGTTGTGAAAAAAGCTGGAGCATTCTATTCTTATGGGGAGACTCGTCTTGGCCAGGGTCGCGACAACTCTCGAACCTTTCTCAAAGAGAATCCAATCATCATGAAAGAAATCGAAATAGCGGTACGAGCTGCGAAGAAATAATTGATTTGCAATAGAGTGAAAGTATGATACAATAATATTGTTAAATATTTTTTATGTCAGAAACAGATACTCAGCCATCATCTCTAGTACTCAATTCTGTTGCCGAGAGGCTCAGGGCAGCAGGATTTCGTCAGACAGGTATTGCTCGAGCTGTCACAGAGCTCGTATGAGCCTATCTCGGTGTACATACGAATATGAGCCATAGACTGACGATAGCTCTCTGAACTACCAACTCGGATGCTCTTGATCTTTTGAGTTCTCAGACTAATACTATTCCAGTATCTGTAGCATCTGTCGTAAATGATGGTAATATTATTCAGTCAACAACTATAGTAGCCAATGACGAAAAACTCACAGAAGCAGCCTAAGTTTCTCTTGTAAAAAAACAAAATCTCCTCATAATTGAGGAGATTTTTTATCTTGTCATTCCGAGTACTCAGGATCTTTTAACTCTTTCATATGCTCAAGACCACATTCACCCTCATAACCAAGACAGATCTCACTCATGATGTCTATGAACTTACCTATAGTTGTCCCGATCTCGTGAGAGATCCACCGAAACCAGGACAATACGTCATGTTCCAGCTTGCTCCAGGGCTCAATAGATCATATTCACTTGCATCTTTTACACTTACTACATTTACTCTGGTTATCAAGAGAGTGGAAGAGGGCAAAGGGAGTTATATTATTTGTGATGCAGAGATGGGTCAGGTATTTTCTGGCATGCTTCCTCTCGGACATTTCGTCCTCAGAGATACTCCAGTTTCGAAGTGCTTCATCGGAACTGGTACAGGATTTGCTCCGCTCTATTGCCAGATGCTCGGATGTATCGAGCTATGATTGATACAATCACATACTGCATTTGTATTCGGTGTCCGTACATTAGTTGATGTATTTTACGCAGATGAGATACAAATGATTGGCACCCAATTCGTTCATTTCCAGTATGTGCCTTATCTTTCTCGTGAAGATAAACCAGATTTCCAAAAGGGATATGTGATCGATTGGATCACAGCTGAGAATATAGCGGACTATGTTGAATTCTATCTCTGCGGATCACCGATTATGGTCAAAAGTGCCCGAGAAAAACTCGAAGCACTAGGAATTGCGAATGAAAGGGTGTTTTGGGAGCAATACTAAGAGTTTTTTGGTTGGAGAAAATGTTATTCTAGATATATTTAGGAAATTACTCGAAAATACTACTAAATCTCACCAAATCTCGTAAACATATCACTGATCATGGTGAAGCTTATTGCGGAGTGAGAGATAGAAAATAGAGCTATCAGGGATCTCTCTGGTCCACAGGAAACAATGAATTATCACAGAAGTGATATTCTGTTAAATTTTTAATAACAAAAGTGATATATGATAGAATATAGATAGGCAAGTTATTATTGATTACTATATTGTAGATTCTTTTTATCCTAAGCTCTGACACATATTTGAGATAGATGGATGATGTCTTGAGCCACGAAAGAATTATGATGCCCAGAGGCATGCAGTCATTTTCAGGAATTGACTTCAGGTCATCTATATTATTGCGAGCAATGCTCGCTCTTATCCAGAGAGAATATCGTATGTGTTATATTTTAGTATATCCAATAGGAAGACAGAACTCAGTAATAAACCTCCTCAATAATTTTTTCAGACTTCTATTTTTGCTCAAAAATTGAAATACAAAATCTATATACTAATAAAATATAAAAAATTGAAATATAAAGTCTTTCAAAGTAAAAAAGAATGTTTTTCGTAAGCAAGAAATATTTGATTGTACTCATTTCATTATTTTTCCTACTCAAAGCTTGGCGTCCGTATATCAAAACGATCCTCATCCGCATCCTCATCGAAGTTGTTCATGATATCCTGATTCCAACGTGATAGGGCATAGATATTATCATTGAGATTCATATTCCTCCAGTCGATGATGAAGTCATCTGGGATATCTTCACTCCCTTCGATATAGTAGGCCATCATCACACTGTAGCCTTGTTCTTCGGCAATTTGGTTGATTCGCTTGATATAGTCTTGTACCTTATCGGTGAATTCTTGTCTTGATATTTGTGCCATAGAGAAGAGTATTAGGATTGTTAGATGAGTCTAGCATAAATCTCAGTATAGGCGAATTTGTATCAAAAGCGACTTTTTTGCTTGTTTTTCATTAAATTATTCGAAAAATCTCACCGCACTCATCCCAACAGCTCAGATAATAAATAGGAGTACTGTGATATATTTGTTCCTTGTCTGAGAGTGGATAACTGGTAGTAGATCAGCGGTGGCTACATAGAGAAGTGATCCGCCAGCCATAGCGGTTATGAGACCAGTCCATACTCATGATATATCTGAGAAGACAATATCAGATATAGCAAAGCCTATAGGTGCCGCTAGAGCAAAGATAAGAATGAATATGATCTGAATATGTGTCTGGAATTTGCTCTCACGAAATAGAGCAGCAAGTGATAGTGAGACAGGTATCTGGTGTATGGCAATACCGATGAGGATCGTGTATCCGATCTCTGTAGATATCGCGAAACCTGCTCGTATCCCGAGACCATCGAAGAGCGTATGGAGGAATATGGCTATAAATGAGACAAGTGCTACATGATCATAGTGTTCATGTGGGTCCTCATGAGTATGGTCACCATGACCGCTATCATGTATATGCGGTGTGAGTATCTCCTCGATGAGATATATAGCGAGGAACCCAGCTATGAATGCATATACAGCATATTCTGTCTGCTCGAGTGACGCAGGGAATATATGCACGAGCGAGACAGAGAGCATCGATCCAGCTCAGAGTCCGATGAGCGCATTGAGTACGAGACGATTGACCCTATCAAAAAGAAACAAGAGGAGTCCTGTCGCTGATATTAGAGCAAGTATGAGTATAGGGAGCAGCATAATCACATAACATTATCAATTGTATCTATTCGTGACTAGCGTATGACACATCCACTACATGACTTGGTCTGTTGATACATGTTCGACAGAGTGAGTTGTCCAGAGAGTCGAGTATGGGTATCATATATAGCTCCACAGTTCTCACAGAAGCTGATTGTGACAGCATCATCTATTCGACCATCGCTACACTGACAGGTGAATATGAGTCTCTCTCATGCGATTGTCATCTCATGGATGAGTCACTGAGCCTTGAACGTATCTACAATACGGTAGAGAGTAGCGAGATTCATCCCAGGTTGTCATTTTTTGCCGACGAGCTCCTTCTTGAGATCAGAGAAAGTGATACGCGTGCTGAGACCGAGGACTTCGACGAACCGCTTGCGAGGTTCTGTGATACGAGATTCAGACATAAGGATAGTGGGTTAGGTTATTTTTTGTACCCAAAGGGCATAACCTATGGGATTATTCTAACAGAGGAAGAATCTCCTCTGTGGCTTCAGGGAGCTGGGCAAATTTTCGTACCTTAAGATAACAAAAAGAGAAAAAAATTGAAAATAGGCTCGTAATATAGTCATATTTTCTATAATTGCAAATGTTTGCGAGAACAAAATGCGGTTCTATTTTGTATTCAAAAAATCAACAAGTATCAGTCTCGCAGCCTCAGCATCTACATCGCCATCAATGACACCATCACTATCGAATCCCATCATCGCCTCACTAGATGTGAGTCTCTCATCATGGGGTACTATAGGTATATCCACAACGGTTTCGAGTAGAGATATGAATGCTGATACTCGCTTGCCATGACGAGACATAGTTCCGTCGATATTATATGGCATCCCGATGACGATCAGTTCAGCTTTTCGCATCTCTACTCATTTAGGTAATATGGTGAGGAGATCTGATGTTGCGACCGTTTTCCATGCAAA
>JACMPX010000007.1 GCA_014377245.1 Candidatus Altimarinota bacterium | reverse complement strand
ATCTGTACTACATTTCAGTCAATTGTATGATCAGTACTCGGTACTGGTATAGCTCCTACTGGGTCTGCAGTGGTATGATTCGCTCCTATCACAGGTGCTCCTATCTATGCACCAGTCAGTGACAATATTTGGCAAAAGTATAGTTGAAATATCTCCTATACTGGAGGTAATGTGGGTATCGGTACCGCTACTCCAAATGCCAAACTTGAAGTATATGGTTGAAAAGTATCTGTAGGATCGTTTGCACAAGACTATGCTCCAATAGCAGGGAACTGGAACTATACCCTTCAGCTCAATGCCGAAGATACTTCCAGTATCGGATTTCATGATGCTGGTAGCGCTGTAGGTAGTATCCGATTCAAAAATAATCTCTTCACTATCGGGGCAGATGATGGATGGGGAATCGCCGATACAGCTCTGGCGGGTAATCTTACAACAATGGGTAGTATTACCGCTATTTGAAATGTAACTGCTGATATTATCAAGGCACAGTGATTTATCTACGTATCTGATCGTCGCCTCAAACAAAACATAACAGCGTTGACAGGCTCTCTCAACAAGATCCTTTCTCTCAATGGATATAGTTTTGACTGGATCAAAAATGGAAAACATGATGTCGGTGTGATTGCCCAAGAGGTCGAGAATGTATTCCCAACGCTCGTGAATACAAACCCTGAAACTGGTATGAAGGGCGTAGCATATGGGAATCTCGTAGCTCCTATCATTGAGGCGATCAAGGAAATGGTAATCAAACAAAACACACAAGAAAGAGAAATCCAAAACCTCAAAGATGAAATCCTCAAACTCAAGAAAGCGAAAAAATAATCAGGGAATAACGCATCATTGATACACATATTTTTATTTGATTTATGTTTATATTCTCATATAATCCAATTATCTTTTTTACAATACTATGAAATCTCCTCTCAAAACAGGACTCAATCTCCTTGCTCTCGGACTCATATCAACAGGTATATATCATGCGAATAAAGTAGAGGCTATCAATACAATTGATGATGGATGGCGGACGGAGGCTGCATTTGAAATAGATACACTCGAATGATGTGTCTCAATAGTGAATCCAACGGGACACATCATATATGTTCCTACGCGGTCATGGACAGAGTGGAATAATTTCAAGGCAGCAGCTCCATCAAAGTGAATATCACTCGGTGCCTGTGCTTCATCCGGTGGTGGCGGTGGTGGCGGTGGTGGTCTTGGTGATAGTGGTGGCGGTGGTTCATCTGGTGGTGATAGTTGTGGTGCTGATAGTGGTGGTGGTAGTTGTGATGGTGGTAAGTAATCCTATTTCTTATATACTTATTTTTATGAAGTCAGTTGTTTATACAGTATGAGGCCTTATGTTTCTCTGATTGGGCTATTGGTACTATACGAGTAGCCTCACACCACCACTTCCCAATATTCCTACACAAGTGAACATCAAGAGTGCTACAGGAACACAGCAATCTAAGACGGCAACTTGAGCCGATAGATTCCTCACTCTCCAGAGTACGAATCCATTGTTCTCACAAGCAGTAGATCTCTCTAAGAATCAAGACTATACATGAGCCCTTGCTCTCCTCGAAAAAGCCAAAAATGTTGCCAAATCGAACAATGAACGAGCTATCATAGACTTTAATATAGCGAGTAATACATTTGCCCTGAATCGTATGGATGGAGCACGTTCCTACACTGATCTCGCCAAGAATCCTGCCTATGAAGCCCGGGTACGAGCACTATCTATGCAGCGTATCTATCTAATGTATCGTAAATATTGAGACGCCGATATCTTGCGTGCTGCCACTGAGGCTATGGGAATTGTATGGATTTCTGAGGATCAATCGACACGAGAATATATGAAAAAGGCATATGAACTCTATCCATTACCAGGATCAACTCTATTTCTCATGCAGCAAGAACTGGGTGATGTGAGCAGCAAGAGTGATGCTGAGGCCATATACCAGAAATATAAGCTCGTGATCGATACTGGTATCTTAGCGATGCAGAAGAGTGCATGAGAACTGACCGAGGCGACGAGTGCAATGCTTCTTAGGGCAAGGATTTTCGGTGATCTCCATAAGGATTATGCTATTATTTCTCGTGGAGATATTGAGCAGCTCTATAAGACTCTCATCCAATTTGACCAAGAAAAATGATTAATCGTTAATAAACAATATACACTAGTATATTATGCAAATTTTTTAGCTGATATCAATGATGTCGTAGCGGCTCAGAATATTATCACAATTCTTCTCCAAAGTGATCTGAATCCTGCCCTGAAAGAATGACTTCCAAAAGCAAAGGACTTGTCGGCTCTACGTACTATGGCACCTATAACTGATTCAAGTGTTCAAGACTTTATTACATTTCTCTGACCAATTACAAGATAATTATGCTTACTCGATACATATATCCGAGCATTGCTATACTCTTGAGTCTCATATCCTGAATGATACTAGCACTCTACACTCCCAGTATACGCTATACACAATATATAGAACCATCTCGTGTAGAGATATCACCAAGTGAGGCAAGGGCTGAGATGGTGACGAGTGGTACTGGGAACTATCTCTTCTTCGACGTACGATCACTCAAAGAGTATAATGAGCTCCATGCCCTAGATTCTACGAGTGTTCCTATTGCTGATCTCTATAATCTCTGGCGATCAGATCTCCCACGTAGCTCTGATAAGCAGATATATCTCATCTGTACGAGCGGACGACTCGCTGCTGTGGCCTATGACTTCCTCCAACATCATGGATATCGTAATATCAAACACATAAAGTGAGGTATCTCCCAATGGATCAGTGAAAATCAACCAGTAGTAACTAGGAATATCTTCGGTAAATAAATCTCAGCAATGGTCAAAAAATGAAATATTAATCAGAAGATAAAGTTTGAACCAAAAAATGATATTTGGCTATTTACTATTTACTCTCTCAGTATATGTATACTGATATTTTTTCTCTATAAAACTGTGGTATACCTTGGTAATAAAGCTGATTGAAATACTACCATGAGTTATGTAGCACAAGAAAAAAGTCTACCATATATCAGACCCATTTGACCGGATGAGCGCTATCGCTGGACGAATTCTAGCAAATATACACTAGTCATATATGAGAGCCTCGATTGTAAATCCTGTCGCAAACTCAATATAGAAATACTCAAAAATATAGCTCAATATAAATGAAAATTTAATCTTGCGTATCGCAGTGCCCCACTCGTAGATCTCGAACCGCTTGTAGCTGAAAAATCACTCATTGCTGAGTGCGTGTATTCTAATGATGGGAATAAGGTTTTTTTTGATTTTATTGATAGTCTCTACGTTAACTATCAGGTTTTTCAGAAAGATAATAATTGGGCAATGGACCTCGCCAAAAAAGTAATGACACATCCCGATATGCTCGATGCCTGTCTTGCAGACCCAATCAAAAAACAGAAAATAGCTGACGATATTAAAAACAGTATCGCTGATGGGATCAAGTTCACTCCTAGTGTAGTCATATTTTATGATGGAAAACTGGTATGACGCTATGCATCAGGATTCTATGGAACGATGCGTATTATCAACTATCTTTCCACATTCGAGGATAATGCAGATCAATTCTGGAGTGATGAGCTCTTCAACAAAATTCAGAAATGAAATATAAAATAGGGTCTTTCTCAGTCATCGATTAGTTTTTCGACATTATTTATAGCTCTCTTGCCTTGTATAACTCACAGGCGTGTGTTGCTATATATATGATTCTTTTATTTTCTATATTTCGCTCGATTTGTACGGTGTTGACAATACGCTCCGAGAGTTGTATTACGGCATTCACTCTTCCACTGATTGTATCGAGCTCATAGAGTCTTCCATCATTGGATCCGATGAATAGACTCTCAGCCTCTATCATAGGAGTTGCAAATATGCGACCACTGGTTTCATACTTCCATACTGTCTCAAGAGTGTCGAGATCGTACGCGTATATAACCTTATCGAGAGATCCTGCATAGATGACTGCTCAGGATTGTACAGGATTATTATAAAATCCATATCTTGCATTGAATCTATGATATAGAGATCCATCACTCATATTGAGAGCATAGAGTCCCCCATCCATACTTCCGAATATGACCAGATCTCGAGTATCATCAAATATTGCACCATATTTTATTTCCCCATTTGTCTGATATTGCCAAAGTAGGGTTCCATCTTTTGCATTATATGCTCGCATACAGTGATCGTTGTTTCCACATACGACTATAGAGTGTTTGTGATTGTAGGCTGGAGATGCATGAGTACACTCTCACATCGTATCATAGTTTTTCCAGATAAATTTTCCTGTTTTAATGTTGAGAGCAACTATGCCACCTTTTTTTCTCCAAAGGCCAAATTCTAGTCCGATATATACGATTCATTGTTGATGATTGATACACGGTGAGGAGCCGATCCAGTCAGCATCGATGTAGGTCCATTTAATCTTTCCAGTATGCTTGTCCAGACAATAAAAAATCCCATCATAGGCTCAAAAAAATACGTAATCCTTATATATTGCAGCACTAGAGAGGATTCTCTTGCCATCGCTACCGAATAGTACCTTAAAACTCCAAACAATTGTACTTGTTTCTTTATCGATACAGAGAAAATTACCATCATCAATACCTATATAGATATTTTTTCCGTTAAGGAGTGGTGCCGATTTTGGAACTACAATATAGGGATTTGCTTTGCATAGTATATTTGTCTTGTATATCGTATATTTATCTTCTTGAATGATATTTTTATCTTTCTCTTGTATATTTTTTAGTCCAAGGGTTTCTCCAAAATCATGTAACTCAAATATACTCCATACTTGTATAGATTTTTCATGGAAATTGACATAATAGGGCATATCTCGAAATCGGAGTGCTGTAAAAACTCCACTGATTTCCATACAATATTTTTCTTGCAGTATAGTTTGCGATTTCTTAAAACTACTGCCACTATTGATAATATCATCTACTAAGATGATAGGTATATCTTTTAGAATTTCTCATTCTATCAGATTCGGGAGGCTACTTTTTTTCTTGGATTTGCGTATATAAAAAGAATTACAAATAATATTCTCTGTATCGAGGAGTACGAGTGCTCATACAATGGGTATAGCAGTCGATTCGAGTCCTCCGATTTGGATACGAGTATATCCTGCTTTTTTGATTGTTTCAAAAAATTCTATAGCATAATTTTCAAGAAATACCTTATTGACTACTTGTCATTTAAAGTCCATTACCCATTTTACATCGCGATCAGCCACTTCATTATATTCTGAAATAGTCTCATTGTAGACTTTTTCTACAATGATATTATGCAGTATTTCTTGAGATGATTTTGCCATATGATCGTTCTATTATATACTAATTAGTCCATACTGACTCGTTTCATCTTCTCTTCGCTCATCGGTATATCCGTGATAATGAAGTCACGAGATGGATGATAGAACGAGAGTGAGTCAGTACCTACCTCAGCTATTACCGTATCGAGTACTTGATCGAGAGATATCTCGACTTGAGTTCCCTTATCCATATCCTTGAGTTGACATATTCACTTCTTTGCTTCCATAATACCGATGACGATGACAAATCTGGCACCGACGCGATTTGCTTTTTTCAGTTGTACCTTGATAGACGGAGTTCCGAGTCCGAGGAGAGAATTGAGTCACTTTCGACGAGCCTCAATATTGAGTGGGAGTGCCAGTTTCTTAGCTTCATCACCGAGCTGCATAATATAGAGATGGATCTTGTCCTTATTTTTGAGTTGTACACCTCGCTCGATCATGGCTTCGATGAGACGCTCAGCTCAGAATGCGAATCCAACAGCAGGTACTTCGGTCTTATATCCGATAGATTTTGCGAGACCATCATAGCGACCACCCCCGCCGAATGCATCCTGTGTCCGACCTGATCCATCGACAAGCTCCCATACGGTATGAGAATAGTAGTCGAGACCTCGTACTAAGGTATGATCCTCTTCGTATTTGACTCCAAGGATATCGAGATATTCCTTCACCTTTGTGTAGAATTCGAGTGAGTCCTTTTTCAGGAAGTCTATCATCTTCGGTGCTACCTTCAGGAGTTCTTTGACATCAGCGTTCTTGGAATCGAGGAGTCTGAGTGGGTTTTTATCGAGACGAGCGAGATCAGTCTCATCGAGGAGGTGTTTTTTATTCTCGAAAAATGAAGCGAGTTCGATGAGGTATTTCTCTCGTTCCTTGGGAATTCCGAGTGAGTTTATTTTCACTGTATATGTACCCGCGAGTCCGAGACCGTCGAGGATCTGAGCCATGATATAGATAGCCTTCGCATCGAGGATCGGATCAATCTCGCCGATGATCTCCGCTCCGATCTGATGGAACTGGCGATATCGTCCCTTCTGTGGTCTATCATATCGAAAATGAGGCTCAATATAGTAGAGATACACAGGCTGAGGCTCTAGGGTCATATGCTCGAGATACGCTCTCATGACTCCAGGAGTACTCTCAGGCTTCATAACTACTTCTCGACCTCACTTATCAGTGAAGTCAAACATTTCTTTCGTCACGATATCAGATCCATCGCCTGTCGAGTGGGTGATGAGTGTCTTGAGCTCGAGGATTGGAGTCGTGATACGAGTGAATCCATTGGTTCGGAACTCGTGACGTGCTACTTTCTTAAGAAATGTGAAATATCTCTGATATTCACCAAATATATCTTGCATTCATCGGACTCGTGGAGGGATTTCCATAGGTAAGAATAGTTAGTAGAGGGAGTTAATAGTATCTGTCATTCCTGTATATATAGAAATCTAAATTCCGTTATTCCTAGTTATACTAGAGTATGTGATACAGGTTTTACTATATTGAACGATGATAAAAAATTTCGAAACCCCCGAACTGATATATCAATTCGGAAGGTGAGACAATATAGAAATAGTATATGGAAAAACGGAAAAAAGGCAAAAATTATGGAGACTATTTTATACAAAAATCTGACGATGGATCTTGTCATTGTTCATATATTCTCATTTTCGGAGTCATGTTTTTATCTTTAGTATGAAAATATGCTATTTTTATAGAAGTATCTATTTCATTACTTATCATTACAGTAGATCAATCAAGTGTTCTTGTAATTATTTTCCTATCTCCTGTCTTTATTCTAGACAGACCCCCAGAACTGGTATCTGATACATCAATGCCATTTCCTTTTTGAGTAGGAATAGTATCAAATCAAGATATACAATCTACGACAGAGTTTCTTGTTAGAAGTTTGGCTACTTTTCATCCTATTTTTACTTCTAGTGTGATTGCTGAAATAGGTTTATCTGGAGTGCAACCATATAACATCGTGGCAATTGCAATAGCTCCAGCAGTTTTAGTTATTCAATATATTCTAGCATCCGAGTTCATACAATATAGAGTTAATTAATCTAATAATATATATTTTTCTATTTTGTCAAAACTTGTTTTATGTTTTTTTTTCACTATACTCAAGAAATACTCACTCATACAGCAAAATGCTATACAAAAATCTCTCTCTCTTCGAGCTATCAGATCTCATAAAAAATGGAAAAACTACGAGTGAAGAGATATATAATTATTTCCTTGAGCGAACAAAAAAATATAACGAAGAGCTGAATGCATTTAATACTATGCCTTTGGATAAACCTTTTTTTAAAGATTTCGAGTCCTCACTTTTAGCCGTGAGTTATGCCGAAGGGGGTCTCTGAAAAGCGACAGATTCTGTTTCTGAGCAAAATCCTCAGTCCTACTTGGGGCGTGATAGCTCCTTTGCAAAAGAGCTCCAGATACCGATAGCTGTGAAGGATATATTTTGCGAGAAATGAATCCGTACAACTGCAAGTTCAAAGATGCTCGAGAACTTTGTTCCACCATATGAATCTACCGTCACAGAACGTATGAAACAGGCTGGATTCGTCTCTTTCGGTAAAACGAATATGGATGAGTTCGCGATGGGTGGTAGTGGAGAAAATTCAGCTTTTGGTCCTGCTCACAATCCATGGGATCCTACTCGTATCCCTGGCGGATCATCATCAGGATCGGCTGTTGCGGTCGCTGCTGGACT
Organism: Candidatus Altimarinota bacterium; assembly: GCA_014377245.1. Taxonomy (GTDB): domain Bacteria; phylum Patescibacteriota; class Gracilibacteria; order BD1-5; family UBA2023; genus JABFSX01. The sequence goes on along the minus strand of JACMPX010000007.1, from coordinate 9,347 downwards.
CGTGCCTGCAGCACTCGGGACGGATACCGGTGGATCGATCAGACAACCGGCGAGTATGTGTGGGATCGTCGGATTCAAGCCTGGATATGGTCGCAATTCACGATATGGTGTGATGGCAATGGCGTCTTCACTCGATACTCCAGGATACTTCACCCGTACGGTCCGAGATGCAGGACTCCTCTATGAGGTAACTGCTTGACATGATCCTCGTGACTCGACATCATTACCCGATCCCGTGGCTTTCAATCCAGCTATTTGGAACAAAAAAGATCTCAAATGAATAAAGGTAGGATTACCTCGAGAATACTTCATCGATGGTATCGATCCAGGCGTCAGAGCTACTATTGATACATCTATTGCAAAAATTCGCGAACTCGGTGCTGAGGTCATCGATATATCACTCCCACACACTGAACATGGGATATCTGCATATTATACGATCTGTCCAGCTGAGGTAGCATCCAATCTTGCTCGCTATGACGGTATTCGCTATGGTGAACTAGAGTGAGTCGGTGGAGATATCGTAGCAAATAGGTCAAAATCACTCGGAGATGAGATCCAGCGACGATCCCTCATCGGATCATATGTACTCTCGTCAGGATTCTATGATGCCTATTTTCGCAAGGCGACAGCAGTGCGAGAGCTCATCCGTCAGGAATTTGCTCATGCATTCACTCAGGTAGATGTCATTGTGACTCCGACAGCACCGACTGTCGCATGGAAAATTGGTGAAAAAGGATCTGATCCTCTCGCACTCTATCTCGAAGATATATTCACTATACCTGCATCACTCGCAGGGATCCCAGGACTCACTATCCCAGTCGGATACGCTTCACCAGCTGATGATGATACTGTCGATCTCCCAGTCGGACTGCAGATCCTCGGTCCAGTACTCGGAGAAGAAGCCGTACTCATGATAGGAAATGTGATCGAGATAGCAATGAGAGGAATTGTGGAGAGTAAAAAACCGAAAATATACTAAACATATATTTACTTGCACTTATTCCTGTAGTTATCATTGTTTATTTTTTCCTGATTTGGTGGATTGAGATGTTTTTCGATAGTATCAGAATCCCAAGCTAGTATGATGTTCGATATATTGTTATAATCATCATTGTATTTTTTTCGGTAATAATAGTTGTCATATCTGTATCTAATGAGGAATTCGCCAACTCTATCCAAAATGCACTTGGGGGGATGATTTTTAATGGTTTTGACTACCTTTTTTGCGAGTCAGTAGTCTAGTGCTTGATGAGTCGATTTCAGTTCTTTTTTCTTTCAATATTACCCGCAACTTGATTTGGTGTTGTTAATGAGCTTACAGAATCTATTTTTTTAAATGATTCTTTGTATGCCATTTGCTCTGATATAGGTAATACTTGGCTTGATCTCTGGACGAATAGTATCGGAACTATTATTAGTGCATGTTTTTTATTTTCCTCATATGAAAAAAATCTAACTCGTTGTCCTTGGTGTTGCAATATCAATAGCCTTACATATCCTATCATGATAATGAGTGGGGAGTCCCTGTGCATGCGGATTGTATATTGTTAGAATTCCTCTCACTCGAGTGAGCCCAGGCAGGACTCTCATGGATTACGGTACTTCGCAAGAGGGAATATTATAGGTATCATTTCTATAATTGGGACATCGAGAAGATATCACGGATGAGAGATGTTGAACTGGAGGGAATACTCCTCGATCCAGGTATAATCCGCAATCGACTCAAGATATATTCATTTAGCAAAAATGCGATCCTAGCCCTCCAGATTCAAAAAGAATTCGGGAGCTTGGAAGCATATTTTTGGTCTTTTGTGGATCAAAAACCCATCATCAATCACCCTCGAACAATGAGTGACTTTGTAGCGGAATCAGATATATCAAAGAAACTCTCTAAAGACCTCAAAAAAGAGGGTTGTCATACATTGTATCGATACTCATGTACGCTTATATGCAGGCAATAGGAATGATCGATGATCACATTGATAGCTGTTGAAAGAAATAGGGAATTAAAATATTTTTATAAAGCTGAATTGCTTCACCCCAGGGGTACATCCAATCATTCGTAAAGGGACGCGACCTCACAATGACTGAACCTAAGTGCCATCAAAAATCCCCCTGATTTCTCAAGGGGATTTTTTCTAATTTGTGATTAGTATTGGCGAGGTGGACGCTCTTCACGAGGTTGAGCTTCATTGACAGCGAGCTGTCGTCCTTCCACTTCTTTACCGTTCATTGCTTCGATAACAGCTGACATATCAGCCTCATCTACGTCAACGAAACAAAAACCTTTTTTACGACCTGTTTCGCGGTCAGTTGGCCAGAAAAAGTCTGCTACTGGAGCAACTTCTTCGAATAATGCACGGAGATCCTGTGCATCGATGCGGAATGGAACGTTTCCAACGAATAATCGTTTTGTACCTGCTGTACTCATAGAGAGAAAAGAGAGAAAATAAACGCCGGTTCTGATAACGCTCTTTCGGTCTATGGGACGCGGAGAGGAAACATAATTCGACAGACATATTCTATCTAGCTTTATCCAAAAAGCAAATCTCGATTTTTTTCATTGCTTTTCTTTTCTATATTGGTATTCTCTTGGTACTTTTTTGTATACAATATGCTCCGACATATCGCCTTTATCATGGATGGGAATCGTACATGGGCTCGGTCCAATTATCTCCCGCAGCTCGAGTGACATCGTAGAGGGTACGACAATATCGAGAAGATCATCGATGCTTGTCTCGAGATACAGATACCGTATATCAGCTTCTGGGCACTCTCAGATGACAATATCCGTGAGCGATCAGATATCGAGGTGTCATACTTATTCGATCTTCTAACAAGAAGTATCGAGAAATTGATTACCGATGCCACAGAGAAAAATATCCGACTCTATTTCATCTGAGATCGTAGACTCATGAGAGCTGATTGTCTGGATGCTATCGAGAAGGCAGAAAAAGAAACAGAATCTCATACTGCTATGAACGCTATATTCGCTATCTGATATGGTGGACAAGAGGAGATTGCCCGAGCTGTTTCACAATTGGCGAAAACTGGAAAAGACATGACGAATGTAACTCGCGAAGATATCTTTGCTCATCTTGAAACGAATATATTCCCTCCACCTGATCTCATTATCCGTACTGGTGGACATATTCGACATTCTGGATATTTCCTTTTTCAGAGTCCATATTCTGAGTATTTCTTCTCTGATCGCAATTGGCCAGATTTCTCCCCTTATGATCTCTCTCTCGCGATAATTAGCTATGAGTCACGAGTGAGGAAGTTTGGAAAGTAGCTCTATTGTTTCGACTGAGATATGAATGCTTTCCAAGTATTCTCGATAAGAGTAGCGACTGTCATAGGACCGACTCCGCCAGGAACGGGAGTGATAGCTCTGGCATAGTTCTTCAATCCCTCGTAGTCGACATCTCCACGCACTACTCCATCCACGAATGTCGAACCCACATCGATAACAATCGATTTCTCTGTGACCATTGCTCGTGTGAGTAGTCCAGGCGATCCAGCTGCTACGATGATGATATCTGCTTTTCTCGTGATTTCAGCGAGATTTTTTGTACTACTATTGCAACTCGTGACAGTTGCTCAGGCATTTATCAACATGAGTGCCATCGGCTTGCCTACGATATTGGATCTGCCGATCACTGCTACACTCATTCACTCTACATCGATCTGGTAGTACGAGAGCATCGTCATAATTCCCCGAGGCGTACAACTGTGGAGTCCATCATGTCCGAGGAACATATTCCCGATCTGAGCCCGAGTGAATCCGTCGACATCCTTGCGAGCGTCGATGCAGTCGATCACGGGATAGGGATCGATATGAGCCGGGAGGGGAGACTGTACGATGATACCGTGTATCTTCTCATTTTCAGATAATTCTCGCACAGTGTTCTCGAGCTCTCGCTGAGTGATAGAGGTGTCGTAGCGGTAGAGTCAGAATCACATGCCCACTTCTCTGGCTCGTCGCTCCTTCATCCGGATGTAGGAGAGTGATGCTGGATTGTCACCAACGAGGACGACGGCGAGCATCGGTCTCTCATGTGTCGTCGAGTGCGTTATTTCATCACGGATATGTTCGAGAATGGTGGAGGCGACAAGTCGCCCATCGAGGATAGTCATAAGACGGATTATAGCAAAAAGTGCGAAAAAGCAAAGAAAAAACCCCAGCCGAAACTGGGGTCTATGGACCATTTCCTAAATCTTCCTTTCACTGGTTTCCCAAGAATATAGAAGAATGGTGGAGGGGTTTATACGAAATGGCGATTTGGAACAAGTCCGCCGTACGAGCCGAAGTTGGCTTTGAGCCAATTTGCACACTCGACAGTGATTTTTTTGGACCTGTTATTTATCCAGTAGGCAAGCCTGCGGACATTGAACGTAGTGATTTGGATGATCTGTCCAATTGAAAGCAACGTGATCATGTTTTTATCACTGAACTGTTTGTTCATTTCTGCATCAAAAGTTCGTCGGGCCTGAACTGTATCAGGCGATTTTTTCCCCGTTTTACCAGTAAAAGAACCACGTACACTCTTGATAACTGATTTTTTCATTTTCCCCTCCTCAGGGAATGGTATCGCAAAAGAAAGATCTTTTCTTCTTGGGCCACAGGTAGATACCTGAACTTGCATTTTACGATTTTTCTATCATAGGCTTTGTGTCTATTTTTGTCAAATTTATTTTTGAGAAAATTGTGTTTGGGGTTTTGTGAGATATCGATATAATCAATCATATCACTAATCATACTATTTTATGTTCACTCGTCCTCCTCTCCCATACCCACTTGACGCATTCGCTCCTCATATCAGTCAGGAGACACTAGAGTTCCACTCTGGCAAGCATCATCAGACCTATGTCGACAATCTCAACCGACTCGTCGCTGGCACTGATCATGAGTCACAGACTCTTGAAGAGGTCATTCATACGAGTAAAGGATGAATATTTAATAATGCTGCTCAAATCTGGAATCATACATTCTACTTTGACTCGCTCGCACCAGCGGCCCATGATATCTCATCCAGAGAGCTCTATGACTCTATAGATGCCAAGTGGTGAGGTCTCGATGTATTCATGGCGGAGTTCGACAAGGTAGCACTTGCAACATTTGGTTCTGGATGGGTATGGCTCGTCGCTACCGCTGATGGATCACTCGACATCATCTCGACATCAAACGCTGCTACTCCACTCACTGACAAGACACTCACTCCACTCCTTACCTGCGATGTGTGGGAACACGCCTACTATATCGACTATCGCAATAGTCGGGTCAAGTATCTCGAGAATTTCTGGAAAGTTGTGAACTGGCAGATCGTGAGTGAGCGATTTGGAAAGTAGAGTAGTAACTAATTATCTTTAGTAGAGAGTATCCTCGAATTACTTCATTGAACTTGATAATTAATTCACTCAAAAAGTATTTATAGAGTAATCTCATGCCACGAAATTTTTCTTTTTTCTTCCAGTGGTTTTCGGAGGGTTCGCACGATTGAGTACATCGCTGAATGGCTCATTCGGAGTATGGATAGCAGAATTATACCTAAAATCTATCGCAGTATATATAGGTCCTCATTTCTCATCATCTCAGATATGGTGACCACCTGCAGTATTGATTGAATTGACTTTTTGTCTGAGTTTTGCCATACCGTTTTCCATGATGTTTTTTTGTTCTTCTGAATTCGTTCATGATTCGAATTTGTATACTATAGCAAATTCATCACCACCCTGACGTATTGTTAGTTCTCCCTGACGCTTGAAGGTATCTTTCATTATTCATCAAAATACTTGGAGGGCTTTATCACCTTTTGACTGACCGAATGTGTCATTGATATACTTGAATCAGACGAGGTCTATGCCTACTATTCCATAGCTCGTACTATCATCTTCCGTATCTAGAGATATACCATATCGGTCTATGAATCCCTTAGTATAGAGGCCTGTAAGCTCATCACGATTGCGATCATGTATGAGATCGAGTGTATCTGTTCCACTTTCCCAGAATTCTCGTACTCAAGCAATTATCTCCTCTTGATTTTTTTCTGGCATTCCTGTTATCTGAAAAACCATACCATCTCATGTTTTTTTATTTCCTATAGGTACATAGATATCATTATTTTGTGTGATACTTTCCTTGATGCGAAAATGTTTTCCTATCGCTATCTCTGATCGGGTCACTATATCATAGTATTTATCATCCTTTCACTCTTTCAGGAGATAGATATTAATCCCAGGTGTGTTATAGAGTCTGCGGAGAGTTTCTTCGATTTTTTTCAAGAAATCCTTGGTATCGAGATATTGTGATGGAGATAGCACCCTTTCCATCCTCCTTCTCCTACGAAGAAGTGGGTCAAATACTGCAGATCTCGTATCATCACGATTGAATAATTTGGACAATCCTTGTATTAGTTGAGATAGACATCAAAATTTTGACAAGCCTAAAGATATAATCATATTTACTCATCATCATGTAGTTCGCACAATGTTTGAAATAGGTGTTCACTCACGAACTTCTTTTTCACTTGCAGGATTAGGTGTTTTCCCAACAGTATTTGTCATAACAACACTATATACTATTAATATTTATTTTACCAATATTGATTACATTTTTCACTCTTTTTATTTTTTTTTCACTTTTTCGAGGATCTCTGTGAGAAATATAGTCACTCAAGCGATAATCACGAAGAGTATGATCTTGCCGATTGTCGTGAGGAATATTGCAGCAACACCGAATACACTCGTGAGAAAATATACGATGAATCTGATCTGAGATTGTGATAGTCAGAGTTCCATAAGTCGGAAGTGGAGATGATGTGTCTGGTCTCATCTCATAGGATTCTGTCCGTGGAGTAATCTCACTGTGATCACATAGATGAAATCGATCAGATAGAGTCCGAGGACAGATATGGCTGTTGCGATCTTGCCTCCTGCGATGATGGCGAGCGTCGCAATGAGGAATGCGAGCATAATTGTACCAGAGTCACCCATAATCAGGCGACGTGAGATATCCGCTCGGGTGAGAGCGTAGGTAATGGGAATGATGATGGCAAGGAGTACGAGGAGAAATCTACTATTCTCTTCACTTGCGAGCGTCGTATCTGTGATATAGAGCTTCACAGCAAGGCTCGCGAGTATGATGAACGTTATGAGTGCATATCCTCCAGTGAGTCATGGTACACCGTCCGAGAAGTTCACAGCGTTGAATACGATCACGTACCATGCTATAGTCACGAGTATTGGTATCCAGTAGATCGTCACGGCAAATGAGCCAATTGTCAGAGACCAATACCACTCATCGAGCGGGATGATCCCACCAATAATACTACTCATGTATGATATCTTGATACTCGTGAGTCCTATGATCGCACCTACTCATATCTGCATCAGGAGTCTCGCTATGGGAGGGATAGATATAGGACTCTTCCCGATCGTGTCGAGATCATCGATGAATGATACGACACCGATAAGTATACCGATTATCAGGATGATCATAAGTCGGTGCTCGAGTAGACTCGAGAATCAAGCAAAAATAAAAATGAAAGGACTCAGTACGAGTAGAGTAATGATTATGGCGATACCGGCTCAGTAGGGTGCTGGCTTTCGTCCTATCTCACTCTTATAGAGATGGGGACGATCGAGGATACTATATCGAGTGAGTAAAAAAGAAACACCACGCAATATGAGTGGTGAGATGATGAGGGACGCCATGAATATGATGACACACTGTAGGATGAGCATAGGTATAGGGCAGAGATTTATGTATTTTTTTTCGCAATTTTATCTTCTATTTCACGTTGCTTGTCTCGCATATATTGCTTCATAGAATCCCGCCTGAAGAACCAGAAGTATGCGAAAACTAGAGCTAGTACGACGAGCATGATCTGACCGAGATTATCGAGTATAGACTCATACTGATCGATGAAAAATATGCCCAAGAGATTGATTGTGACTGCCCAGATGATAGATCCGACCGTATTATATATCCAGAATTTTTGCTCTTGCATACCACTCGCTCATGCGATAAATGGGATAAATGATCTCGTGAAGTTATGGAACTTGCCGAGAACGATGTACCAAAATCCATTTCGCTCGATCTGTTTGCCGAGTATCCTTTGCTCGGTATGTCCGAGCCCGATATAGTCACCATATTTTTCTATGATACTATGCCCATACCACTTACCGATCCAGTATCCGAGGTAGTTCCCAAGCATAGCTCAGATCGTCGCAAGGAAAATAGTGATAATCATATGAGACTTGCCCCAGAATCCTCCCACCAGGATCATCACGTTCATTCCCGGCACAGCAGTTCCGATAATAGGCATGGACTCGATACAGGCACTCATAAATGCTATGAGATAGTTCCAGTTACCTAGTGTCTGGATCAGGACTCATATCCACTCTATTCCAGACTTGATCCATTCGGGTCGTATGAAGGTGATTACGAGCAATCCAAGTGAGATAACAGTGAAAAATATGGTGATCACCTTAGCGAGGAATATAGCGAATTGTTTGAGTCGTATCATATACTGATAGTATGGAAAAAGTGGAGAAGTGCAAAAAATTACTCTATGATATACTAAATTTAGTTGACAATTATATTATATAAGTAGTATACCTGTATAATTTAATTTACATTACATGGAACGACATAAATTTCGAGAGGAAAATCCAGAGCTTGTAGAGCAACAAGAGAGAGAATGAAATAAATGAATTCGTAGAATTTTGGCAATAACTATTCTTTCAATATCGAGTGTATTAGCTACGAAATACGTTACAAATTCAGATTTTCAATGATCAGTAGATACGCTTTTACAAAAAGCCTCAATACTAAAAAAATAATGTTTTTACCCAATTCTCCCAAATAGAATGTTGTCTATAATAATTTGGATTGATTCATTATTTAGCCTATCTCATAGCAAAATATATAAAAAATCTTTTCCCAGCAGTCTTGAAGGATTTTTGGTATTTGCAAGAATGTTGATACAATATCATTGCTTAACTTTGGAATTCTTTCTAGAATTTCAGGAATTTTTCCAGAATGGAATGGTATTTTTATCTAGATGAGATACGTAATAGATTTTTCTGAGAGGTGTAGTAGAGATTCTTTTGCACATAGAGAGAGACTGTTTCAAGTTTCTTCATCCAAAAAATTCTACCCAAGCGATATGCCGATACATAAGTTATGTTGGACTGATGAGAAAGGAATAATTGAATTCACATATCTATATTATTATACGAGCATTGGATCTCAAAAAAATGAGATATAAACAATAATTTTCCCCGACAGCTTGCTGCGACTTAAATTTTGTTTATAAAATTTCACATCTTCATATATT